>JACKNC010000001.1:2722500-2979502 GCA_024235095.1 Gammaproteobacteria bacterium | reverse complement strand
GAGAACTTACGACTGAGGAGTCCATTAGAAGTTTATTAGGTTGAGTGGAGGATCAAATTCATGGCGATATTTACCGTGACGGGAGACGTTGACCCCTTCCTGCATGTCTCCCTGAGTAAAGGCGAGAAGATTTATTGTGAATCCGACGCGATGGTGATGATGGAAGACACCCTGGATCTAGCCGGCAAGATGAGCGGCGGATTGGGCAGCGCGCTCATGCGCCGCTTTGCTAACGGCGAATCGTTTTTCCAGCAACACATCGAAGCCAACCGGGGTCCCGGAGATTGCCTGCTGTCGCCCATATTGCCAGGGACGATCCAGATTCTGGAGGTCGGCGCTACCCAGTACATGCTCAGCGATGGTGCATTTGTGGCGGCGGAAAGCGGCATTGATTTGCGCGTTCGCAGTCAGAGTCTGGGTAATGCGCTATTCGCCCAGTCCGGTGGGTTCTTCGTCATGGAGGCCACTGGCAGCGGCAAGTTGGCGGTCTCCGGCTTCGGCTCCGGCTTCATGCTGGATGTGGAGCCGGGCAAGGATGTGATTATCGACAATTCGCACGTTGTAGCCTGGGACAGTCAACTGCATTACGAAGTCACCGTACCCAGTCAGCAGAGTGGCGGACTATTCAACCGGTTGGTGAGCAGCGTGACCAGCGGGGAAGGCATCGTGCTGCGCTTTTCCGGGCGAGGGAAAGTTGTGATCTGCTCCCGCAATCGCAATGCTTTTTCCGCCTGGATTCGTGGCGGAGCGACCAGTAACGGTTGATTGAGTCATTCGGAGTGACCGACCATGTCTGATCCTTCCCTTTTCCCCAACGACTTTCTCTGGGGCGCTGCGACTTCGGCCTATCAGATCGAAGGATCGCCGCTGGCGGATGGCGCGGGTCCGAGCATCTGGCATGAGTTTGCGCATACGCCGGGACGGACCTGCGACGGCGATACCGGCGATGTCGCCTGCGATCACTATCGCCGTTACCGGGAGGACGTAGCGCTGATGGGCGAATTGGGGCTGAACGCCTACCGTTTCAGCATTGCCTGGAGCCGGGTGCTGCCAGAAGGACAGGGTCGGGTGAACCCCTTGGGGCTGGATTTTTACCAGCGCCTGGTGGATGCATTGCTGGAACGGGGCATTCAGCCGATGGCGACGCTTTATCACTGGGATTTGCCCGCAGCGCTGGATCGTCGCGGCGGTTGGCTGAATCCCGACAGCGCCGCCTGGTTTGCCGATTACGCTCAGGTTCTGTTCCGGGCGCTGGACGACCGGGTCAAACTCTGGGTTACTCTGAACGAGCCGTGGGTTGTGGTCGATGGCGGCTACCTGCATGGCGTGCTGGCACCGGGTCAGCGTAATGTCTTCGCCGCGCCATATGCCTCGCATAACTTGCTGCGCGCCCATGCCGCCGCCGTGCAAACTTATCGGGCTGAAGGCCGCCATCAGATTGGATTCGTGGTCAATCTGGAGCCTAAATATTCGGCGACGGAAACCCCGGCGGATTTCGCCGCTGCCCAGCGCGCCGACGCCTATTGGAATCGCCAATATCTTGATCCGGTTTTCCTGGGCGCTTATCCATCGGAGTTAGCTGAGATCTTTGGAGCGGCCTGGCCCGACTTTCCCGATAGTGACGTGGAGGCGATTCGCCAACCGCTGGATTTTCTCGGCATTAATTACTATAGCCGGCAGGTCGTGCAACATGATCCCGGCGACTGGCCATTGCAAGCCAGTCGGGTTCGCCAGTCCCGGCAGATGCACACCAGCCTGGACTGGGAGGTATATCCGCAAGGGTTGACGGAGATTCTGGAATGGGTCGCCCAGCGCTATGGGCCGTTGCCCCTGTACGTCACCGAAAATGGCGCGGCTTTTTACGATCCGCCACAAGCCGATGGGGCGGTAAACGACCCGCTCCGGCAACGCTACTTGCAAGATCATCTGTGCGCGGTTTTGGAGGCGCGGCGTAAGGGTGTGGATCTGCGGGGTTATTTCGCCTGGTCCCTGCTGGATAATTTTGAATGGGCATACGGCTACTCGCAGCGTTTCGGATTGGCGCATGTGGACTATGCAACGCAACAGCGCACGATTAAGGCCAGTGGCCAGTTTTACGCCGAGGTGATTCGCAACCAGGGCGCGACGCTCAACTTCCCGTCTCTATAGTCGATTGCAAACTGAACGAGACCCGCCAATAATGATAAAAAATACCTCACCGAGGATCACCCATGGAGAATGCAGCAGCCGTCGAACTCTACACGGAGGCTCTTAAGCAATGGCGGGAAGCGGTTGAACTGGATTTACACGCTTCCGAAGATATCGTGTATGGCATTATGCCTTTGTTGGTCAAGGCACTGGGCCTGGATCCCGACAACTTGCCAGCGCTGGATTTGCTCAGCGATTTACTAATGGAAATCAGCGTCTATGACGAAGCGCTTGAACTGGCCGAGAAAATGCTCAGTCTGATGCCCGATGATGATGGTTATCGACAAAAATTGAACGCACTGACTAGCGAGGAACCCAGCCAGCGCCGGCAGGTTCGCGCCTACCTGCATCAAAAACGCCAGCAACTGACCCGGAAAGCCGTTACCCCGTAGCACCGCGACGCGATGTGGAAACGGTCTCAGCCCGACAATGAAAGCGCCGCCATTAGTCGCCTCCGCCCTCGCTCAGAAAGAGCAGGGCATAGACCAGCAACAGCAATCCCAGTCCGCACATCAGAATGATATAGCCCTGGTCGCGCAGGATATGCTGTCCTCTGCCCAACGCCAGCGCAAGCGCGGCCCCGATGCCGACGCGAACGCCATGCCGCAGGGTTTCACTGGCAACCAGCGTCAGCAACGGTCCTGGCGCTAGCCCCCCGCTCAGGCCGAGAAGAAAACCTGCTGATAAAAAAGGGAAAAACGTCGTTGCCACAGGAGAGTTAAGTTTTAGGTTTAGTCGCTGTGTCCAGCGTGATGCGCAATTGCCGGTAACTTTCCAGCCGCTGCGCATGAACAGCGCCCTGCGCTACGGCATCCCGCAACGCGCAATCCGGCTCGACCGCGTGGCGGCAATCGGAAAATCGGCAGCGACCCAGATAAGCCGTTAGCTCCGGGAATCCACGATCCAGCTCGCTTAATCCGATTTCGCCCAGTTCGAAGCTGCGCACCCCGGGCGAATCGATCAAGTGACCGCCATTCGGCAGGTGATAGAGCGTACTGGCACTGGTGGTGTGTGCGCCGTGACCGGTAGCGGCAGATACCGCCTGGATGCGGATCTGGCGATCTGGCAGCAGCGCCTTGATCAGCGACGATTTGCCAACGCCTGACTGCCCGACCAGTATGCTGGTTCGCGCACACAACCAGGTACGTAATTCATCTAGACCCTGGACAATGCGACTGCTGGCCAGCAACACGGGATAGCCAATTTGGCGATAGGGCATCAATCGGTCACACAACGCTGCTAAAGCAGGTGCGTCCAGTAGATCCACCTTGTTCAACACCAGAAGCCCCTGTACGCCGATGGCGGCGATTGCAACCAGATAGCGGTCGATAAGGTATTCACTTGGTTCTGGCGAGGGCGCCAAGATCACCGCGACTGCATCCAGATTGGCGGCTACCGGGCGGAGTTGACCACGGTAGTCGCGACGGGTCAATAACGAGCGTCGTTCAGAAACCGCGACTACCACGCCTTCCCTCATGCCGGAGGCTTGCCAGATCACCTGGTCGCCACAGGTCAGCCGACCCAGATTTTGCCGCACAGTGCAGCGATTTAGCCCTCCCTCGCCATCTTCGACAATGAGCACTGCGCCATGATGGGTGATGACCAGGCCGGTTTGCTCCGGGCCGAGTCCGGTTTGCTCCAGGGTCTCTGCACCCTGAACGGCCCGCAGTCGACGACGATCTTGCAGGCGCTCGATATGTTGCTTTTGTCGGTGGGTTAATCGTCGTCCGGCCAGCGCTGGCCCTGTTTTCCGTGGCGTATCAAGAATAAACACTCTCCTTTCTTTCAACCTTTCTCCTATGTCTTAGCGGGTCTCTCGCAACCAGTGAGGGTCGTTCATCAAAGCTTCCGCCGCCGTGGCTTCGACCGGGCGGGAATAATAGTAACCCTGCCCGAAATCGCAACCGAGCGCCGCCAGATGTTCCGCCTGTTCCCAGGTTTCTACGCCCTCGGCCACTACCAGCATCCCGAGCGTTCTTGCTAGTGTGATGATAGTATTTATAATTTTTGTTTTGCTGACATCCTGACCCAAGGATTGAACGAAAGAACGGTCAATTTTGAGAATATCAAACGGGTACTGATGCAGATAACTCAACGACGAGTAACCGGTGCCAAAATCGTCCATGCTCAGTTGAAACCCCTGGTGATGTAACCGACGCAGATTGGCTTGAGCGGCCTCGGTATCTTCCAAGATGGCGCTCTCAGTGATTTCCAGCGCCAGCAATGCAGGATTACAACCATGCTGGCGCACCAATTGATTAATTTCCCCGGACAGATCGGTTACAGTAAACTGCCGGCTGGACAAGTTGACGCTGATAGTCGGCGCCGCAGTATAGCGCTGCGCCCACTCGACTGACTGCCGGCAGGCTTCCGCCAGGACCAGATGGCCAATCGGCAAAATCAGCAGCGTTTCCTCAGCTATCGGAATGAAATCGTTAGGTGGCACCAGTCCGCGTTCGGGATGCCGCCACCGCACCAGCGCTTCGAAACCCTTGAGTTGGCCATTATCAAACTGAACAATCGGCTGGTAGTACACCACAAATTCCTGTCGCTCCACAGCATGACGCAGATCGTGCTCCAGTTCCATAATCTGGAGGGCGCGCACATGCATGACCGGATCGAACAGTGCATAACGCTGATAAGGCGCATCGCGCTTTTTAGCCTGATACATGGCGATGTCGGCATCGCGCAGCATGGCCTCCGGTTCACTATAGCGGTCATCGGCCAATACGATACCGATGCTAGCGCTGGTGTAAATCTCATGGCAGTCCAGCGCAAAGGGGCTGATCAGCGCTCGCTCCAGGCGTTCTGCGCAAGCTACCGCGTCATCAGGCTGGCGCAATTCATTCAGCAGGATTACGAATTCATCGCCGCCCAGGCGGGCGATGATATCTTCCGGTCGCAGGCAACGATGCAATCGATGACTGATTGCAATCAGTAACTGGTCACCCAAGCTATGACCCAGACTGTCGTTAATGATGCTAAAACGGTTCAAATCCAGAAACAGCAACGCAAACAGATAACCAGAGTTCTGTTGCCGCTGCTGGATGGCGTCCGCCAGGCTTTCGAGGATCAGGGCGCGATTGGGCAATTGGGTAAGGGCATCGTGAAAAGCGTGATGGCGAAGTTGCTGTTCGCTCTGTCGACGTTGAGTGACATCGCGTACGACCGCTAGCAGCAAGCGCTGCTGACCGGCATAGATGCGGTTCAAATTGATTTCTACCCACAGACGCTGGTCCGTTGCGGTGTGGATTTCACACTCGAAGCGTTGCGGGCGGCCTGCGAGCGCACACAACCATGGTCTTTTCCAAATTCTCTCGGCGGAAACCAGCCAGTCGGTCAGGGGGCAACGGCGCAATTCCGTCAGCGAACACCCCATTAGATCAACCGTGCGCTGATTAGCGTCCAGCAGCGCCTCATTCTCGACATCGAATACTACAAAAGCTTCATGAGCGCTTTCGAACAACGTGTGGTAATTGGTCTCCGCAGCTTGTAGCGCCTGAAAGGTTTGTTGCTGTTCACGCAAACCCAGATAAACCTTGAGCGCAGCGGCGGCGATCACCTGATCAGCCTCCTCGAGCGTCGAGTCATCAGACGATTTTTTTAACTGACGACTGCCGAGCAGGAGCGCCTGGCCAGCCTTCGGCGCAGCGATCCATAACCAGTTTCGCAAGCCAGCGCGCTGCAAGGCGGCTTGAGCGGCAAGGGGCAAAGTCTCAGGATTCAGGCTGGCGGCGCGAGCTGGCGGCGATGCAGACAAAGGCAAGGTAAAGCTGGCGGTCAGACCCAGACCATGCTCTAGCTGACACTGATCCGCAGCGCTCTGCCAACTCAGTAATCCCGCGCAGTCGATGCCCAGGGATTCCACCAACACAGCAATCAGGGTTTCACCTAGTGATTCGGTCGATGCTTCCTGCTGATTGGCGCATTCATGGAGTCGCTGCACGACCAAGGCGATGGTGCGATGGCGACGGGCATCGCGACGCGCCTGGGTCAGTTCCCGCTGCAAGCGCAGTAATCGACTGCCAATCTCATCATATTGTTGTCGATAGTAGTCAAGCGCCTGTTCCAGTTCCGGCTTGGCGGTCATGGCGAAACATTCAGGGGATAGTGGCAGTAAACACCGTTAATACACCGGTCCAGTCCAGTGGCCGGGATCGACCGAGCAGTGGCGCAATTTCTACGCCGGAGTAGAAACCGAGCAGCGGACAACGGGCGCCCACCTGTTCCCGGACGGGCGCGGTTTCATCTTCCTCCAGACCACTGAAGGCCATTGAGCGACCCGCGCAATCGATATACAGACCAAACAATGGCTGATTGACTAACGTGTTTAACAGCGTTCGGGTTTGCTGATGGGCAGATTGGATCATCCGTTGCGGATCGATAACCATCAACTGGACCCGCGAGCCGGCCTGGAAATCATCCTCAAATAAAACCAGTGCGTTATCAGATAAGTCGGCGGCAATCACCAATCGATTGACATATTGACTTTCATCAAAAGGCGTGAAGGGATTGCCGTGTTTTTCACCCAGTGTCAATGAAAAATGAGGGGGATGAAGCATAGCCAGTTGCTCGTGCGGAATATCCAGGCGCTCCGCAGCGACAGTTAAAGCGGGACGACCATTCAGTTCCAGCACCCGTGCGCCGTCGATGCGGGTAATTTCCAAAAAATCACTGGCCGGATAACAGCCATGCATAATCGTACTGTGGCTAGTCAGCGTTGACGGCAGCACCACAGCCACCGCAGCATGTTTTCGGGATGCCCGACCATCGAAAATATAGCTGTCCATCATATTTATATCCGCCAGTGTGCCTGCGCCAACCAGCGTCGGACGGTATTCGCCGAGTCCCTCATAAACGCCATCGACCAGTCGGCTGCCTACATGCAACACGGGCGGCGGACTGCTCTGTATCGAGTCGTAGAATAACAACACGGTTGCATTCGGAAAAATATTTTCCCGCAGGGCTTCGCCCAACTGTTGTCCAGCCGCTTTTTCATCCTGTTGCAGGTTGTCTACGAGCGCGATGGCTACCGGGCTGAGCGAAGTGGGAAACAGCAACAAGCCACATTCATAACCGGTGAGCGTGGCGGCTTCGGCGGTGATCAAGCCAGCGCCAGCACCACCGATGATCGGAATATCGCCAAGAATAGAACGGAAACCCTGCAGCAACGCCGTGGCGTCATGCCGGCCGCCACCGAAGGCCAGCGCCCAGCCGGGAAGTTGGCCGGACAATGCGTTTCGCGCCTGCAACGCAGCTTTTTTACCAGTAGTGAAGGCATCAGCATGACGGACCTGGCCCAAGGTAACGTAGCAAAGGTTCGAATTCATGTTATCGATCCCGCTTTGAAATTTGGCTGATCAAGCAGACGGAACCCCCACGATGCTGGCTCCTGGACGTTGCATTGAGCAGAACAACGCCTTGGACAAGCCTGCTACAGGGGGCAGTTCAGATCAGCGGTTTTTCCGAAACCAGCAGGCCATCTTCATCAGCATAAACATAATGATTCGGCAGGAAGGTCACACCGGCGAAGCGGACAGGGATATCGCGTTCGCCGACGCCCCGTTTGACGCTCTTGAGCGGGTGGACGCCCAGCGCCTTGACGCCAATGGGAATCTCGGAGATAGCGGCGGAATCGCGAATGCAACCATTGATGACGACGCCAGCCCAATCATTCTCCTCCGCCAGTTCGGCTAGTTGATCGCCCAACAGCGCGCAGCGCATTGAACCTCCGCCGTCCACGACCAGCACTCGACCTTCGCCGGGTTCTTCAAGGGCGGAACGAACCAGGGAATTATCCTCAAACACTTTCAGAGTTACGATAGGGCCGGAAAACATGATTTCACCACCGTAATCGCCGAAAACAGGCTCGGCAACTTGCAAGTGGTCGGAAAAATCATCGCATAAGTCGGTCGTCTTGAAGTCCATGGGGATTACTCTCGCGGGTGGGGGAACACGAATTTACAAAGTTTACCACATTTGCTTTTATGCCTTATCCTTTGGCTGGGTTCCAAGCGTTGAATATTAAATTATAATACTAACATACTGCTATAACCGCTTGCTTTATGAGTATAATTATGATTACGAATGATAATTTGATGCAGCTTCCACTCATCGATGATGAAACTCTTGCCGAGTTGCAGGATATTATGGAAGACGGCTTTGCTGATCTGGTTAACCGTTTTCTGGACGATCTGCCGGTGCAACTTGAATATCTACGCTGTGCGGTTCAAGAGAAAGCCGCCGACGACATTTATCGTGTTGCTCACAAGCTTAAAACCAGTTGCGGCAACCTGGGAGCGATGCGTTTGACGGAATGGGTGCAACAACTGGAGCAAGCGGGCCGCCTGAACACATTGAACGATGTTGCCGAAATGCTGGAAGAAACCCAAGCCGTTGCCGAGCAAACCATGATCATGCTGCGGGCGCAGGCGCATTAAACACCCTGTCCTTCCTGATCCGACTTCCTAAAGCTATACCAATGATTTGGAAACCCGTGATGCATTCGAGTTCTCGAAAATGCATGATTTTGGTGTGGATTGCCACATTGGGAATTGGTTTAACCCTTGTCTATGAGTGGCAATACACCGGGACGGTAGGATTTACCGGTTTGGTCGGATTGCTGTTTTTTACGGCGCTATTGTTGGTGATCCGTCAACCCTATCAACAACAGGTCATGCTTGAACGCCTGGTTCAGAAACAGACGGCAGCTTTGCAAGAGAGCCAGGAGAAATATCGCAATATCTATGAAAATATGCAGGATGTTTATTTCGAAGTCACTTGTGACGGCGTCATTGTGGAAATCGGTCGACGGATTCAAGAGTTGAGTAAAGGGCAATATAAAAGGGAAGATTTGCTGGGTAGAAATTTTATGGAGTTTCTGCACAATCCTGAGGAAATCAGCGCGTCCATGTGGCGAACTCTCAAGGAACACGGCAACATTCACGACTGGGAGGCTTGTTATAAAAACCGCGACGGCTCATTGACTACCTGTGCAGTTTCAGCCGCCATTGAGACCAATGGTATTGGAAAATCTTTCAAAATCATTGGTACATTGTACGACATCACGGATCGCAAGCAGGCGGAACAGCGCATTTTGACGCTCTCGCAGGCGGTCGAGCAAAGTCCAGTATCGATCGCCATTACTGATCCGGTCGGCAATATCGAATACGTCAACCGCAAATTTGAAAAAGTGAGCGGTTATACCCAGGCCGAAGCTTTGGGACAGAATCCTCGGGTGCTCAAGTCTGGCTCCCAACCTGATGAACTTTATAAGGAATTGTGGGAAACCATTTCATCGGGCCATGAATGGCACGGTGAACTATGCAATCGACGGAAAAATGGGGAAATCTACTGGGAAAGCGCATTCATTTCGCCGATTTGCAATGACCATGGGCAGATTATTCACTATTTGGCGATCAAGGAAGATATTACCGACCGCAAGCACATGCAAGAGCAGCTGCAGCAGCGCACTGAAGAAGCCCAGGCAGCCAGCCGGGCGAAGAGCCAGTTTCTCGCCAACATCAGTCATGAAGTTCGCACCCCTTTGAACGGGGTTATTGGCATGATCGGCCTGTTGCTGGATTCCGAGTTACCCGCAACGCAACGTCACTACACTGAAGTTGCCCATGCCAATGGTGAAATCCTGTTGGGCCTGCTCAATAACATCCTGGACTTCTCGAGAATTGAGACAGATCAACTGGAATTAGAGGCGCTGAATTTCAATTTGCGGGTCACGCTGGAGGATATCGTCGCGGTGCTGACGTCGCAGGCGCACGAGAAAGATCTCAAATTTACCTGCCGGACTGCTTGTAATGTCCCGGCTTTTGTTCTGCGGGGCGATCCGGGGCGATTGCGCCAGATTTTGATGATTCTGGGCAGTAACGCAATCAAGTTTACTGCTCAGGGCGAAGTCGCCATCACCGTCAGCCTGGCATCCGAAACCGACCAGCAGATCACAATGCGGTTTGAGGTGCATGATACCGGCATTGGCATTCCACCGGACAAGATCAAATTGCTGTTTAACTCCTTTCAACCGCTGGACGCATCAACGACCCGCCGGTTTGGCGGCATCGGTCTGGGATTGGCGCTCGCCAAACGTCTGGTTGAAAAAATGCGCGGAGAGATCCATGTGACCAGCGTCGAAGGACAAGGCTCGTGCTTCTGGTTTACCGCGATCTTCGACAAGCCGCTTCACCAGACAGGCGGTGAAGAAACGCCGGACGCCGATCTGCATGGCCTTCGGGTATTAGTCGTCGATGATAAACTGAGTAATCGACTCATTGTGACCGAGCAACTCGCGCGCTGGCGCCTCCGCTACGAGGAAACCGGTAGCGCCCAAGAGGCGCTCACTCTGTTGCGCGAAGCGCATGCAGCGCATGATTCCTTCCATCTGTTGATCACGGACATGCAGATACCGGACATGGATGGGATGACCCTGGGGGCGGTGGTTAAAGCCGATCCTGATCTGTGCAACACGATTCTGATCATGTTGACGTCGATGGGCCAGCGCGGCGACGCTAAAAAACTTGCGAATATCGGTTTTGCCGCCTATCTGACTAAGCCGACGCGACCAGATCAACTCTATGATTGCCTAACCACAGTGGTTGATCAAGCCTACGTGAGTCGTCAAATTCCAGCTCCATTGGTGACTCGTCATTCACTTCGCGAAGCGCGCTGTTTGCCCTTGCGCATCCTGGTCGTTGAAGACAACGAAATCAATCAGATAATTGTATTAAAGCTCCTGGAAAAACTCGGCCATCGCGCGGATGTAGCGGCCAATGGCCAGGAGGCCCTCGCAGCGCTGAAAACGCGCCCTTACGATCTAGTGCTGATGGATATTGAAATGCCGGTCATGAATGGATTGGAAGCGGCCTCGCGGATTCGTTCCGGTCAGGCCCATGTTGCCGATCCCCAAATGCCGATTATCGCCATGACCGCGCATACTGAGCACGAAGAACAGGAACGCTGCCTGAAAGCCGGGATGAACGACCACATCGGCAAGCCTATCGACCGGAAGATGCTTTCACAAGTTCTGGAGCGATGGTATCCAGGGCGCTCAGGAACCCCTAAAACGGTGTCCCAGACTAATAATGAGCAAACAAGAGCGGATGCCGATGATCAATGGCCGGAGATACCGGGTATAGATACTCGTCTGGGATTACTGCGAATTGGGGAAGATCACAGCCTATATCAGCGGTTGCTGGACCGGTTTGTGGAAACGCAATCAGGGATCGCGACGGTCATTCGCATGGCGGTGACTGAAGACGATCTGGATCGGGCCAGGCGGCTTGCGCATAACATCAAAGGGGCTGCGAGCAATCTGGGGGCCAGCGAATTGGAAGCGGCGGCCCGTAGGATGGAACAGGTTCTTGCTGAGGATCAACCACGGCAGATCGAGGAGGTCTTGGCAAATTTCGAGCAGTCACTGACTCAGCTAACCCATCACTTGCAAAGCTTGCCTGATCGAAAACCACAATCAGGCCACTCATCCCGCACCGCTGCCAGATCGCCAGAGGCGCTGGCTGCGCCGGACGCATTGCGCGCTGCTCTGGATAAGCTGGCTCCGCATCTGAGAACCCGTAAACCTAAATATTGCGTCGAGGCGCTCCGGGGTATTGAATCGCTTTCGTGGCCAACGCATCTTCAAGCAGAAGTCAAACAGTTGTCTACTCTGGCGCGCAAATACCGGTTTTCCGAATCCTTGACCGTGCTCGAATCCTTGCAGCGAAATCTCTCCTCGCCTGGAGAGCTGGGTTCATCGTTAGAGTGAGCCATGCACGACCTATCCGAATGCACTCTTCTCATTGTTGACGATACTGAAACCAATCTTGATATTTTGGTGGAGGCGCTGGCTGACATCACCGAAGATATTTCGGTGGCCATGGACGGACCCGCTGCGTTGGATTCCGTGCAGGATTCTCCACCAGACCTGATCCTGCTCGATATCATGATGCCCGGTATGGATGGTTACGAAGTCTGTCGCCAGCTCAAGGCTAACCCTGACTTTCGTCATATCCCGATCATTTTTATCACCGCCATGAATGAGATTGGAAACAAAACCCTGGGCTTTGAGTTAGGGGCCATTGATTACATTACCAAGCCTTTTGAAGTGCTCGAGGTGAAAGCTCGAGTCAAAACCCACCTTTCCCTGCAAAAAGCGCAGCAGGCGCTGGCCCGACAAAAAGAAATTCTGGAGATTAGAGTCAGAGAGCGCACCCAGGAACTAGCGTTGACCCAGGAAGTGACGATTGAATGCATGGCTTCCTTGGCGGAACATCGCGATCCGGAAACCGGCGGTCATATCCAACGCACCAAAAACTATGTTCGGGCGTTAGCCACGCACCTGCAAAATCATCCCAGGTTCAAGGACGTGTTCACTCCGGAGATCATCGAATCGCTTTACCTGTCAGCGCCGCTGCACGACATCGGCAAGGTCGGAGTGCCTGACCATATCCTGCTCAAGCCCGGCAAGCTGACGAGCGAAGAGTTCGAAGAAATGAAGAAACATACTACTTATGGCTATAACTCGCTCAAAGTCGCAGCGGATAAACTGGGCGATTATTCCTTTTTGCGTATCGCTATGGATATTGCTTTGACACACCAGGAAAAGTGGGATGGCTCAGGTTATCCCCAGGGCCTTAAAGGCGATGAAATTCCACCCGTGGGGCGCGTAATGGCGCTGGCGGATGTGTACGATGCGCTCATCAGCAAACGGGCTTACAAATCGCCCTTTTCTCATCAGCAGGCGGTGGAATTCATTCTTCAGGGCAAAGGCGCGCATTTCGACCCGGATATGGTCGACGCCTTTTTGGAGATTCAGGAGGAGTTTCGCCAGATTGCGCTGCGATTCATTGACTTCAAGGAAGAACAGGTCGCCCTGTCCAAGCCTTATCGCAAGAGCACCTAACCGCTTCGAATCACCCTGTGGCGCTTTGCACCGCCTCATTATCCAGGAATGATCGATTCGAAGGACAAGGCCGGATTATCATACTGCTCCAACGCTACCAGAAATGTGCTCTTGCGAATAGGTTTCGTCAAGTGACCGGTGCACCCAGCTTCCAGGCTGCGTTGTTTGTCCTCTTTCAAGGCGTTGGCGGTGAGCGCGATAATGGGAACAGGGGCTTGATCATTTTGTTTGCGCTCCCACTCGCGAATCAGGCGGGTTGCGGTATAACCATCCATAACCGGCATCTGCACATCCATGAACACGATGTCGTAACGTTGCTGTTTGAATTGCTCAACCGCAATGGCGCCGTTCTCGGCGACCGTAAGATGGTGTGGCGTTTTTTTCAAATAAGCCTGAATCAACAGAATGTTGTCCCGAGCGTCATCGGCGACCAAAATTGACAAACACTTTTGCCCGACGCTGTCATGAGCCGTTTCGCTAAAACGGGTTTGGCGCGCCTCTGCGCTAGAATCATCATCGACCTGCTCGGACAGTTGCTTGATCGCCTTCTGCAATGCAGAGCGCTTCAGCGGTTTCGTCAGCATTAGGGTGGGCTTGTCCGAAAACGCTTGAGCCATTTTGTCAGGGCGGTCCTGAAGGTTTAGGCCGAGCAGTAGCACACAAAACTTTGCATAACTCTGTTCCCTGAGCAGGCAATCTGTCCATTCGGTGCCGGCTTCAGACAGCAGCCCGGAATCCAGCGCCAACAACTGGTAGGGTTCGCCACGGTCGCGCTGATCTCGTAAGTGGGTCAGAGTGGCTTCCAGAGTCGCTACCTGGTCGGTGTGCGCCTGGGCCGCGGTCAAGGATTCAGCGATGATTTGGCGGTTCATAGCGACATCATCGGCAATCAGCACACGCCAACCGGCCAGGGAAACCGGGTTTACCCGGCTCGGCGCAACCGGGGATGGTGAAGGCGCTGCCCGCAGGCGAAGGGTGAAATAAAAAGTGCTGCCCCGGCCCAATTGACTCTCTACCCAAAGCCTGCCGCCCATCAGCTCAACCAGGCGCCGGCTGATCGCGAGTCCCAGTCCCGTGCCGCCATAATTGCGGGTAATGGTGCCATCGGCCTGAGCGAATGCAGTAAAAATCTGCTCTTGCTGATCGGGTGAAATGCCAATGCCGGTATCGGCAACGGTCATGCGCAGGCATCCAGGCGTCGGTAAATCGGGGTCATTTTCGACGCGAACCAAAATATGACCGCTTGGAGTGAATTTAATGGCATTGCCGATCAGGTTGGTTAGGACTTGCTGCAGGCGATGCGCATCGCCCTCGAGTTGCGTAGGAACTTCCAGGTTGATGTAAAGAATCAATTCGAGTCCCTTTTGCATGGCACGCACCGCCATCAAATCGATTTGCTTCTCCAGTAATGCTTCCAGATTGAAAGGTTGAGGATTCAACGTCAGTTTGTCGGCCTCAATTTTGGATAGATCGAGAATATCCTCGATCAGCATCAACAGATTATCTCCAGCATTTTTGAAGATCTTGATGTAGTTGCGCTGTTCGGAATTCAGGTTGGTTTCGGCCAGCAAATCCACGGCGCCAATGATGGCGTTCATCGGCGTGCGGATTTCGTGGCTCATGTTGGCCAGGAATTGGCTTTTGGCGCGATTGGCGGCGTCAGCAACGTCCTTTGCGTTCCGTAATTCTTCGGTGCGCGCTTCAACCAGCTTTTCCAGGGATCCGCCGTAGGCGGTCAGGCGCGCGTTGTTTTGCTCGATGGTATCCAGCATTTGATTGAGAGTTAGGCCCAGTTGAGCGATCTCGTCACTATTTTTGGAGGAGAATCGCGCATTGAGTCGGCCTGATTGGACCTGCTTGGCGACTTTAGCGATCTCGCGGATTGGCTGGATGATCGTACGCTCTATGACCTGTAGCAAAAAGCCAAACAACAAGGTCATGATCAAGGCGGATAACAGCAGAGAACTCTTGATTTGGGTACGAATTTGTTGACCCGATTGCAATTCGTGCAAATAGATGTCGATGGACTGGGCGGAGATGTCAGTAAGCAGGACGGTCAAGGCCAAAGTCAATTCATCGAATTGATGGTTCAAATCATTTAATTGATTTTCAAATGTATAATCATGAACTAATAAATCCCGATAGCGAAGGCAATAGGCCTTAAGACGGCTATCGTTATCCAGCGAGGATGATTCAATGTTGTGCAAAAGGGAATCGAATGCAATATTCAAACTCGTGAATTTGGCTTCTGAACGGGCAATAAAATAACTTTCCTGGAAACGATTCACATTAAACAAGGGCTTGTAAAGTGCGTTGCTATCTTGAGTGAAGAAAATGCTTGAAGCCAATACCTGATAGTTGGAATCAAAATTCGTTTTATTGAGTCTTTGCTGAGTCTTCAATTGGATCAATTGGTTGAATAAAATTTCATATTTCGAGAATAGCTCGATGATTTCTTTAACTTTAGGTTTGGGCAACATGCCAGCGATGTCCGGGTTTTCCTGACGCAGATCGGTTTTCACCTTGTTCAGCAATGTCGCAAAGCGTTGTGCAGCATCGGGGCGGTTTTGCACAAGGGCGGCCTGTTCCCAAAAGCGGATTTCCCAGAACTGCTGCTCCAGACTGTGAGTTGCTCGATCAGTTAACATAGCCAACTCACCCCGATTGGCGCTGGTGGATAATTGCTCTAAAAATAGAACTACACCCATGTAGCCAATGCCTAGCAACAACAATAACAAGCCGGCCACCAGGTAAAAGCGCTGTTTAACTGTACCTAACATGACATTGTTTTAATGGGGATAAGAAACAAGCAAACACTCCGTAACCATTCGCTCCCTTTACCCACTTGCGGAAGAGAGGTTAGGGAAGAGGACTGTATATTCAACGACTTACATCTCTATAACCCACTTTCCCTTGACAGGGGTAGAGAGGACTATGCTTACGACGGTGGGTGAGTTTTTTAATTTTTTCTAGCAGTACAACAGGTTGATCTATTGAGAGCTTTTTATCAATTCGAGTTCGACCGGGATAAAAGTTGCGACTTTTTCTCCGCGTAATGCCTTGACTGCGGTATCAACCGCTAAAACGCCCATTAGCCGTGGGTTTTGCGCGATCGTCGCGGACAGTTTGTTTTCTGTGATAGCCTGTCGAGCTTCGGGGATTGCATCAAATCCGATTAGCAATGGGCGTTGCACAACATGAGCTGCTTGCAAGGCGTCCAGCACACCTAAAATCATATTGTCGTTGTGAGCGAAAATTGCGTCGAACGTTGTTTGATTTGCGGCCAGCAAGCGTTGCATGATGATGCGAGCTTCATCGCGGCTGAAATAGGCAACTTCACGCTTGACAATTTTTAGATTGTCGTGCTGCGCGATCCGATCGTTAAAGCCTTTTCCACGCTCATAACTGGCTGAAGTTCCGGGGATACCCTCGAATTCCACAATAGCGCCGCCCTTGGGCAGTTGGCGGATCAGATATTCCGCCGCAAGTTGTCCGCCGGCGATGTTATCGGAGGCAATATGTGAAAGGACTTGGCCGCTGTCCTCCTTACGATCTACCGTAATGACCGGAATTTGGGCGCTGTGCGCCATTTCAATCCCGGGTTGCACCGCTTGCGAGTTGGTGGGATTGACGATCAGGAAATCGACTTTTTGGCCGATGAAATTCTGAATAGCCACCAGTTGTTGGGCATCATCGTTCTTGGCGTCCGAGTGCAGCAGCTCCACTCCATGCAGTCCAGCATGCGTCTGAGCGCCTTTGAACAAGGCCGTGAAAAATGGATTGGCCATTTCCGACACCGCCAGAGCGATCCGCTTGCCGAAACTGTCGTGAGTGATCAGGTCCAGTGGGGTTTCCTGATAGGCTGGGATCGGGCGGCCCTGCATCGCTTCGTGCGCTAGAGCTATTCCGTAACGACCCATCAGCTCGGGATGTTGCTCAACCGTAGCATGCATCCGGCCATTGCGCAGTTCGTTGCGCGCTGCTTCGATGTTGTCATAGCCAGCGATGAGAATGGGTGCTGTTTGAGCATGCGAATCCAGTGCTTGCAATACCCCAAGCGCCATTTGGTCGTTGGCGCAGAAGACAGCATCTACTGCGCCGTGCTTCTCCAATAGCTCGGTCATCTGCGTAAAAGCGTCTTCGGTATGCCAGTTGGCGCTGACGGAGTCCACAATTTCAATTCCGCCGCCCGTGGTAATAGCTTTCGTAAAACCGGCTTTGCGCCGATCCGCATTTTCTACGCCCCGGATGCCTTCGATAATGATGACGCGGCCTTTCCCCTGCATTTGGCGGCGCAGGTAGTGGCCTACCAGTGCAGCGCCTTTGGCATTGTCGGAACCCACGAAGGGGATGTTCAGGCCCTGCTGCGCCAGAGTCTTCTGATCCAGGGGGTTATCGATATTAATAACCGTAATGCCTCGATCAATTGCTTTTTTAACCGACGGTATCAGCTTGTGCGAGTCCACAGGGGCAATTACGATGGCGCCGTAATTGCGGGTGATGAGATTGTCAATAATACTGATTTGATATTCGACGTCGGTTTCCAATTCAGTGCCAAACACCTCCAGAACAATGCCGTTTTCATCGGCATACTCTTTAGCCCCAGCTTCCATTCTGGAAAAGAATGGGTTAGACAGGGCTTTCATGACCAGGGCGATCTTATCCCGGTTCATGTCAACTGATTGCGCAAAACTCATGAAGGGTGTTGCACATGCAGCGAACCCGATCAGCGCAAGTATGAATAAACGGCTTAACATATTGAACAATTCTCAAATATATAGCTTACTATGTAATTAAACAATAATTATGCGATAAGTGCAAAATAATCCAACATAAGTATAAAATATTATAAGCGCCAGAAAGTTAGAACCTAACCGGAACCTGTTTTGCAGGGTATCATAAAAGTCTATTTTTCTGGCAACGAATGAAAGATGATTCACTCCTGCGGGAAACTCTGTTCCCAGCGACCGTCGAACGCAATTTGCGCCAACGGTTTGCGCTCCCGAGGCGCTTGCTCTTTTTCGCGTAGCGCATCGGTTAACACCTCGACCGGCCCTGGGTGACCCACGGCGATCATCGCCATACAGATATGATCCGCCGGGATATTAAATGTCACCTTGACCTTATCCGGATCGAACCCACCCATCTGATGCGCCGCCAAACCCAGGGCAGTGGCTTGCAAACAGAGATTCTCACTAGCGGCGCCGGTATCGTACTGTGCCCAGCGGTTGGGTTTATTGTTGTGCCCAAAATGGGGCGCGGCCACCGACAACAACAGCACCGGCGCGTTTCTGACCCAGATTTGATTACCTTCCGCTAGGCATTCAAAAGCCTGTTGCCAGGCGGCGGCGTCACGGAATCGGTCCCAGACCAGATAGCGCCAGGGTTGATCGCCAAAGCAGGACGGCGCCCAGCGCGCTGCTTCCAGCAACGCCAGCACCTGTTCGCGGCTGACGGGCTGATTCGGATCGATGGCGCGCGGACTCCAGCGACGTGCAATCAAATCGGCGATCGGGGTTGAGGTCAGAGCCAGTTTTTCCAGCATGTGAGGTCTCCAGGCCGGTTGAGCTAGAATGAATAGCTAATGGTATCGCTTTGCCTGAAACAATGTAGGCGTAGTTTGCGCTGCTGTCATCAACGGTTTCATGGTACGATTTCCTAAATTTTCGATAACTCAGGCTGGCCGTGTGACCTGTCTGGATATCCCACCACATCTGAATCAAAACCAAGAACTCAGGGGAATCCTATGATCGTTTACAACCTCTTTCCCTTGCTGGCGGGTCCTTGCAGCCAGTGGACGTCTCATTTCCAACGCGCCGCCGATATGGGGTTTGACTGGATTTTTATCAACCCGGTGCAAAAGCCGGGCTACTCGGGCAGCTTGTATTCCATTGTCGATTATTTCGATCTTCACCCTCTGCTGGCTGACCCGGAATCCAAACTTCCCCTTGAACAGCAACTCAAGACAGCGCTCGCTGCGGCTGACAAGCTGGGGCTTAAAGTGATGGTGGATCTGGTGATCAACCACTGCGCCTTTGATTCGGAACTGACTCGTCAGCATCCGGAATGGTTCGTCCGTGAAGGGGACGGTAGCGTTGCCCATCCGTTCTGCATGGAGGACGGGCGCAAGGTGGTGTGGGGCGATCTGGCGTTGTTCAATCACCAGCACACCTCTGACCCGGAGGGTCTCTATCGCTACTTCTTCAAAATTGTCGAATATCTGATGCAGCTGGGTTTCAAGGGCTTCCGTTGCGACGCCGCTTACCAGATTCCCCGCAATACCTGGAACCGGCTGATTCGCGAAATTCGGCAGAAGTATCCCGACACCATGTTCGCCGCGGAAACCCTGGGCTGCACTGCTGATCAGACCAAGCAAACGGCGCAAGCTGGTTTCGATTTTGTGTTTAACAGCTCTAAATGGTGGGATTTCCACGGCACCTGGCTGTTAGAGCAGTATCAACTGGTGCGCGAAATTGCTCCGTCCATCAGTTTCCCGGAAAGCCATGACACCGACCGGTTGTTTCAGGAAGTCAATGGCAATGTAGCCGCCATGAAGCAGCGCTATCTGTTTTCCGCCCTGTTTTCCGCGGGCGTGATGATTCCCATTGGTTTTGAATATGGCTTCCGCCGCCGCTTGCATGTGGTCGAAACCCGGCCCAGCGACTGGGAGCAACCGAATACGGACCTCTGCGAGTTCATCACAAAAGTGAATGCGATCAAGCGGCAATATTCCATTTTCCAGGAAGAGTGCCCGACCAGCATTTTGCCCTACCAGAACCCCAACATCTTGTTGATGTGGAAGGCTTCGGCCCGCAGCCAGGAAGAGGCGCTGATCGTCCTAAACAAGGATCCGTGGAATCATCAGTATTTCTATGCTGAAAATATCGGCACCTACATCCAGGCGGGTGCTCCGCTGCAAGATGTATCTCCTGAGTACACCCTGGAATACATTCCACGACCGTTTTCCTACGATCTGCGGCCTGGGCAGGCATTTGTCATGGTCGCCAGCCGCGATCATTTACCGCAGCAATAGACGACGAGGCGCGGGCGCGCTTCAACGCTTTCAGGATAAAGGCGCTTTGGACCCGCAGCCCGCGCTGGCATACGACAATAAGGATGGAAGTTTATGTATATTGTACAAATTGCTCCCGAATGCGCCCCGGTGGCCAAAGTCGGCGGCTTGGCGGATGTCGTTTTCGGCCTGTCCCGGGAACTGGAAATTCGCGGCAATGAAGTCCACATCATTTTACCGAAATATGACTGCATGCGTTATGACCACATCTGGGGTCTGCAAGTCAGCATGAAGGATCTGTGGGTACCCTGGTATAACGGGGCGGTTCATTGTTCAGTGTGGTTCGGCTTCGTCCACGGCCGCAAGTGCTTTTTCATCGAGCCGCATTCGCAGGACAATTTTTTCAATCGCGGCCATTTCTACGGTTTCTCGGATGATGTTAGCCACTTCGCGTTTTTCAGCAAAGCGGCGCTGGAATTCCTGCACAAGGACAACCGTCGGCCGGATATCATCCACTGTCACGACTGGCAGACGGGTTTAGTACCTGTGTTGTTGTTCGAACAATACGCGCATGGCGGCATGCACTGGCAGCGCGTTTGCTATACCATCCATAACTTCAAGCATCAGGGACTGACCGGCGAGTATGCGCTATGGGCTACCGGTCTGACCAACATTGCTCATTATTTCAACTACGACCGGCTGCGCGACAACTTCAACCATACCGCGGTCAATCTGATGAAGGGCGGTATTGTCTACTCTAATTTCGTGACGACCGTGTCGCCCGCCCATGCCCACGAGGCGCGCTTTACTGATCAGGGCAGCGGATTGAGCCATACTCTGAATGTGCATCAGAGTAAATTCGGCGGGGTGCTGAATGGCATTGACTATGAGGTGTGGAATCCCGAAATCGATCCGCATATCGCCAGCCGCTATAATATCGAGACTCTGGATAAAAAGTACGAAAACAAGGATGCGCTGCGCGACCGGCTGTGGCTGAGCAAGGATTTCAAGCCGATTATCGCCTACGTGGGCCGGCTCGACAGCCAGAAAGGCGTTGATCTGATCCATCACGCCATCTTCTACGCCCTGCGTAATAATGCTCAGTTTGTGCTGCTCGGCTCCAGCCCGGAACCGAATATTAACCACCATTTCTGGAATCTGAAGCGCCATCTCAACGACAGTCCCGATTGCCACCTTGAACTTGGATTCAATGAAGAACTGTCGCATTTAATCTACGCTGGGGCGGATATGGTGGTCATGCCCAGCCTGTTTGAACCCTGTGGTCTCACACAGATGATCGCGCTGAAATACGGCACCGTGCCGATTGTGCGGGCGGTCGGCGGTCTTCAGGATACGGTATTCGACAAGGATTATGATGGCCGGCCCTGGGAAGCGCGTAATGGCTTTGTCTTTCATAACGCGGATCATGCCGGTCTCGAATCCGCCATGCACCGCGCCATTGCCCTGTGGTTCGCTTACCCTGACGATTTCCGGGAATTGATGATCCACGGCATGCAGTGCGACTACTCCTGGTGTCGACCCGGTCAGGATTATCTCAACATCTACGATCTGATCCGTTGCAAGTAACAACTCCAAATGTCTACCACTCCAAAGGAGAATCCTACGCATGAGTCAACTTCCGGAATACGTCGATGGTTTGCCCAATATTTGCGGCTCGGAACCTTTGATTGAACAAACCTTGCGTACTAGCGCTGACCGGCCGGTATTCCTGCCCGAGAGTCGGGTGGATTTCGGTCACATTCGCGCCACCTGCGCCATTGCTCTGCACATGCATCAACCGTTAATTCCTGCGGGTGGGCATGATTTGCAGACGGCGGGTATGATCAGCAATCTCAAGTACATGATGGACAATCAGGGGATTGGCGATAACTACAATGCCCCGGTTTTCCACTGGTGCTACAAGCGCATTGGCGAATTCGTTCCGCAATTGATCAGCGAAGGCAAGGAGCCGCGCGTGATGCTGGAATACTCCGGTACGCTGTTCCACGGTTTGCGCGACATGGGTTTGCACGATGTTTTCGATGCGCTTAAGAACGCGACCTGTAACCCGGATTTTCGACGCGGCGTAGAGTGGCTGGGCTGTCCCTGGGGTCATGCAGTCGCGCCTTCGACCCCGGCGCAGGATTTCCGCTTGCACGTCAAAGCCTGGCAGCATCATTTTGCGGCAATCTTTGGTCTGGAGGCGCTGGAGCGGGTGCGCGGCTTCTCGCCCTCGGAAATGGCGCTGCCCAATCATCCTGATACGGCTTACGATTATATCAAGACTTTGGTGGACTGCGGTTTCCAATGGGTCCTGGTGCAGGAACACACGGTGGAACAACCGGAGAATGGTTGGGGACCGGAGAAGAAGCATCTGCCGCACCGATTGGTCTGCACCAATTCCAAGGGCGAAACGGTCAGCATTATCGCTGTGATCAAAACCCAGGGCAGCGACACTAAACTCGTGGCGCAAATGCAGCCTTATTACGAAGCCAAGGGATTATCGCGCTGGGAACTGGCGGGCAAGTCCGTGCCGCCGCTGGTGACTCAGATTGCCGATGGCGAAAATGGCGGCGTAATGATGAACGAGTTCCCCGGCATGTTTTTCCAGGTCATGCACGAAGCGTCCGGGTCGGATGTGCCGATGATGAACGCCACCGAATATCTCGAACATCTGTTCGCGATGGGCATTAAGGAAAGTGATCTGCCCACTTTGCAACCGTTGCTCCAGAAGCGCATCTGGGAGCGGTTTAAACCGGGCGACGGTCCGGAGAAACTGGAACAAACTATCGCTGAACTTAAAAAGGAAGATGGTCGTTTCCACATGGAAGGCGGCAGTTGGACCAATGATATTTCCTGGGTGCGCGGCTACGATAATGTCCTCGGCCCGATGGAAAAGGCCAGTTCGACCTTTTATGAAAAGGTGTTGAAACCGAAAGTGCCGACGACCGATCCACGCTATCGCAATGCGTTGTTCCATCTCATGTCCTCGCAGACCAGTTGCTACCGGTACTGGGGACAGGGATTGTGGACCGATTACGGTCGCGAAATCTGTCGGCGGGCCAGCGCCGTTGCTGAGAGCATTTAGCCACTCCAAATCATTCCATCGGGGCCGGATTTGGATTTATCATGATAAAAATACTGGATTAGCGGAGATACGGTTATCCGCCGTATCCACCGCAATCCGCTCACAGGAGGAGGCTGAATCATGGCGGATACACTCTACCATGCGTTGGTGCTGAACCTTCATCAACCGCACGGTAATCTGGAACACCTGTTACAGCATAATGAATGGGAAGCGCGGGAAATTCTGTTCGCTACGGACCGGATTCCCCGCTCGCTGACCGACTATCAGGATGTAGGCCGGGTCCACCTGGCCCTGTCGGCGACTCTGCTGGAAACCTTGACCCATTCGGATTTTCAGAGCCGGGCCTATGGCATCGTCGATTGCAGCGCGCTGATTTGGAGCCTGTGCAATAGCCCGGCGATCGACATGCTGGGCACCGCCTATTATCACCCGGTCATGCCACTGATTCCGCCAGCCGACTGGCCGGCGCAATTGGAGCGGTGGCGGGGATTTGCCCGTCGGCTGTTTTATAACAGCGACTTCCAGGGATTCTGGCCGCCGGAAATGGGCTTTTGCATGGAGATGATCCCATTGTTGCGGCGACTGGGTTATCGCTATGTCCTGGTGGACAGTGAACATGTCAAACCGGTGGAGCCGATGCGTTGGGAAGATGTGCGCTATCGGCCACATATCGCGCAGTACGGCGGCGAGGAAATAACCGTTATTGTGCGTGATCGCGATCTGTCGAATGCCCAGGAGTCAGGCATGGAGTTTGAGTGGTTTGACAAGGAAGTCCGGGAACGCACTAAGAATTGCAACTTCCCGCCCTTGGTGACGACCTGTAGCGATGGCCAGAATGGCGGCTGGTTCCGCAACGTCACGCCAGGCAGCAACTTCTGGGATGCGTTCTACAAGCCGCTCATGGAAAAAACGCGAACTGGAGCGAGCGCTATTCAACCGGTCTTTATCAAGGATTATCTGGACCGGTTCGGCGCACGAGGCGAGGTCACGGTCGGGCCGGGCGCCTGGAATACCGGCTGGCATGACGGCAACGATTTTGTGCAATGGACTGGAACCCAGGCGCAGAAAGATGCGCTGACCCGGGTGGACGAGGTCAGCCAGGCGATACACGGCGCACTGAGCAACGCCACGAATATCGGTTCGCATAACCCGGAATTACTGACTTTATTGGAGGAAGCGCGCTGGCGGGTCCTGCGGGCGGAAACCAGTTGCAACTTCTTTTGGGGCGACGCCTGGGTGATGCGTTGTCACTCTGATCTCGACCAGGCCTGTGAGTGTCTGGAGCGGGCCAGCGCCTGTTTTAATTGAGGCGAGCAGCGAGTAGCGAGTAGCGAGTAGCAATTGGCTTCTCGTTACTTGCCGCTCGTTACCTTCTACAGCATGGCTTCGATGGCATCCCGCAGTTTCGGCATATCCAGCAGCCCGAGCTGATAATGCACAATCCGCCCTTCGGGCGAAATAAGCACCGTGGTTGGCGTAACCTGCACATTATCGAACTCGCGGGCAATGCGTTCCTCGCTGTCCAGCACGATGGGATAAGGAATCTGGCGCTGCTCGGCCATCGCCCGCACTTGGGCGGGCGGATCATAAGCCATCGCTACGCCGATGATTTCCAATCCCTTGGAGTTTAAGTCCCGGTATAACTCGATCAGATGGGGCATTTCCTCGATGCAGGACGGGCAGGTCGTGGCCCAGAAGGTCACCAGCACGGGCCTGCCGCGTAACTGTTCCAAGGTCAGGGTGCGTCCGTCCAGCGTTTTTCCGACCAGGGGCGGCGCTTCGCGCAGACCGGCGGGCATGAACCAGATCGCGGCGAAGACGAGAATCACGATCAGGGCGATGCCGGCGATGAGCATTTCTTTGTTGAGCTTCACGAAAAAATCTCCTGCGGTCGATCATTGAATGGCGTTCTTCAGTTTACGCGATGAAACCGACGCCAGACCATTTTTTCCAACTCTACCAATGACAACAACGCCAATCCCACTAGCGCTACAAGCATCCAGTCGGCAACGCTAATCGGCGTAGTACCCAATAGATATTGCAGGGGCGGTAGATAGGTAAACGCCAGTTGTATCACCAACAGGATGCTGATGGTCATCAGCACCGGGCGACTGCCTAGCAGACCTTCTCGCGACAGGACCGGATGATAGAGATAACGGCTGTTGAACAGATAGAAAGCCTCATTGACCACCAGGGCGTTGACTGCGACCGTGCGGGCGGCTTCAAGCGATGCGCCCTCCGCAGTCCGCCACAGGAACAAAGCCAGCGGCGCGATCACGACCAACACCGACACAAAGACGATTCGCCATAACATGAAGCCATTGACCAGCGGCTCTTCGGAATTGCGAGGCCGCCGTTTCATCACATTCGCTTCGGCGGGTTCAAACGCCAGCGCCAGTGAGAGCGTTACAGCGGTGACCATGTTGACCCATAGAATCTGCACGGGCGTGATCGGCAGCGCTAATCCAAATAGAATTGCAGCGATGATCACCAGCGCCTCGGCGCCATTGGTCGGCAGGGTGAACAGTAATGCTTTGCGCAGATTATCGTAGACCGTGCGGCCTTCCTCAACGGCGTGCGTGATCGAGGCAAAGTTGTCATCGGCCAACACCATCTCCGCCGCTTCCTTAGCGGCTTCAGTGCCTTTCAGGCCCATCGCGATCCCGACATCGGCGCGTTTGAGCGCCGGCGCATCGTTGACCCCGTCACCGGTCATTGCGACGACTTGATGACGGTCTTGCAGAGCGGCGACCAAGCGCAATTTATGTTCAGGACTGGCGCGGGCATACACGTCGGTATCCAGCACCCGCGTGCGCAGTGCGGTATCGTCCAGCGCCTCTAACTCCGGACCGGTTAAAACGTCTTCTCCATTGCCGATGCCGAGTTGGGTTGCAACCGCCCGCGCAGTCGCACGGTGATCGCCGGTGATCATTTTGATTCGGACGCCAGCCTCCTGGGTCCGGCGCACTGCCTGAATGGCTTCCTCGCGCGGCGGATCGCTGATGCCCATCAAACCCAGCAGGGTCAGGCCCGCTTCGACATCAGCGAAGGTTAATTCCCGCTGGATTTTGGGAACCGGTCGAACGGCGACGGCCAGCACCCGTTGCCCTGCTGCCGCCAAGACTTCAATCCGTTCCCACCACTCATCAAGACTCAGCGGCTGCAAACCCTCAAGATGTTGTTGGTCAGCGCACATATCCAGGATGCGCTCTGGCGCGCCTTTGACGTAGATGACATGTTCGCCGTGATGATCATGATGCAGGGTGGCCATGAAGCGATGTTCAGATTCAAAAGGAATGCTGTCGAGGCGCTGAAAGCGCGCTTTTTCATCGACGGGATCAAGACCCGCTTTTAACGCCAAGGTCAGCAACGCGCCTTCGGTGGGATCGCCTTCCATGCGCCATTCGCCCTTGCGTTCGTACAACGCCGCATCGTTGCATAGATGAACCGCGCGGGCGATATGCTGCAAGTCAATCGCTTCTTTAGGGTTAATTGCGGACGCTTCGCTGGTGAAACCGCCGGTGGGCGCGTAACCCACGCCGCTGACCTCGAACAGGCGATCGGGGGTCATTACGCGCTGCACGGTCATTTCATTGCGGGTCAGGGTGCCGGTCTTGTCTGAACAAATAACGGTGACTGCACCCAAGGTTTCCACGGCGGGCAAGCGGCGGATGATCGCGTTGCGCTGGGCCATGCGCTGAACGCCGATGGCCAGGATAATAGTCATAATCGCAGGTAATCCTTCGGGAATCGCCGCCACCGCCAGGGCTACGGCGGCGATGAACATTTCCTGCATGGACTGGCCGCGCCAGAACACGCCAGCGACGAAGGTGAGACTTGCAATCAGCACAATGGCGAGACTCAACCAGCGCCCGAATTGGGCGATCTGCCGCAGCAACGGCGTGGCGATTTCCTCGATCTGTTCCAACAGGACGCTGATCCGTCCGATTTCAGTCGCTTCACCGGTGGCCACCACCACGCCTGCGCCCTGGCCATAGGTGATTAGCGTGCCAGAATAGGCCATGTTGGTGCGATCGCCGATCGCAACTTCGGCAGGAACAGGATGGCATTGCTTGCCCACCGCTTCGGCCTCGCCGGTCAAGATCGCTTCCTGAATGCGCAGATTGCAGATTTCGATCAACCGCAGGTCGGCAGGCGCCTTGTCGCCGGATTGCAGCAGCACCCAGTCGCCGGGAACCAACTCCTCGGCGGGAATTTCCCGGCGCTGGCCCGCGCGCAACACCATGGCGCGAGGCGATAACATCTTACGGATAGCCGCCATCGCCGATTCCGCCTTGCCTTCCTGCACGAAGCCAACCATAGCGTTGATGATGACCACACCCAGGATGACAGTAGTGTCGACGCCATGCCCCAGGGTGGCGGTAATCGTGGCGGAAACCAGCAACAGATAGATCAATACGTTGTGAAATTGCAACAGAAAGCGCATCACGGGTCCGCGCCGTTGCGGAGCGTGTAGCCGGTTGGGGCCGCAGGCTGCCAGACGCCGGGCGGATTCTTCGTCGCTCAAGCCATTGGCGGTGGTTTGCAGTTCCTGCAAGACCTGTTCGGGAGTGAGCGTGTGCCAGAAGGGAGGGGCTGGGGAGGTCAATGCGTTCATGGGCAAGGCTCCTTGATCGCGGTGATTCCAGGATGTCAAAATACCGATTGCTTCATCCTGTTTGACCTTGATGCGGCGCAAAAAAGCCTTACGGCAATCGCGTGTAGAGTGGATGACGCCAATTATCCCAGCCCACGCATCTATTTGAACCTGCCAAAATTTCTGCGTCAGTTCACTAAAAAGGCAGTGTTAGATTGGTTTGCAATCCCAGCAGGATGCAGCGGAATCGCTCCTGAATATCGGTCATTGCTTCTGCGTGATCGGCCTCGAAGCGCAACACCAGACTCGGCGTAGTATTGGAAGCGCGCACGAGCCCCCAACCGTGCGGAAATTCCACCCGTAACCCGTCCAGGGTAATGACTCGCGCATCCGGGCCAAAATCGGCTTGGCTTGTCAAGCGCTCCATAAAACGGAATGGCTCGCCCTCGGCCATCTCCAAGCGCAATTCCGGAGTGGTCAAGCCAGTCGGATAGGCCGCGAAGAACTCGGTGCTGGAACCGCTCTGCCCAGCCAGCAATCGGAGTAACCGGGCGGCGGCATAGAAGGCGTCATCGAATCCGAACCAGTCATCGGCATGCGCCAGATGGCCGGTGATCTCGCCGCCCAACAAAGCGCCGGTTTCGCGCATCTTGGCCTTGATCAGCGAATGGCCGGTTTTCCACAGAATCGGCTGGCCGCCCAGTCGTTCGATCAACCGGGTGAGATGCCAGGAGCATTTGATATCATAAACAATCGCTGCGCCAGGATAGCGGGTCAGCACTTCTTCGGCCAGTGGCATCAAGAGCCGATCCGGCCAGATGATTTCACCAGTGTCGGTGACTACGCCCAGCCGGTCGGCATCGCCGTCAAACGCCAGACCTATATCGGCTTGATGTTCGAGCACCGCCGCCTGCAAATCGACCAGATTTTCCGGAATACTGGGATCGGGATGATGGTTGGGAAAGCGGCCATCGACTTCACAGTACAATTCCACGACTTCACAACCGAGTGCGCGCAGCAACGGCGGCGCGGTGTGCGCAGCGATGGCGTTGCCGCAATCCACGACCACTTTCAGCGTTCGAGGCAGGGGCAGTGTTTCACTGACGCGGCGAATATATTCAATGCAAACATCCGCTGATCGCTCGCCGCCGTGACCTTGACGCAGATTGCCGGTTTCGATGCGGCGGCGCAGGTCACGAATCACTTCGCCATGCAGGGCAATCCGGTCAATAACGATTTTCAGACCGTTATAGTTGGGCGGGTTATGGCTGCCGGTGACCATAACACCGGCGTGGGTATCATCAAGAGTGTGGGTGGCGTAATACAGCAAGGGAGTGGAGAGCGCACCCAGATCAATGACGTCCAGGCCCGCCGCACGGATGCCCGTCTTGAGCGCAGCGCAGAGCGCTGGACTGGACAATCGCCCGTCGCGTCCTACCGCGATGCAGCGCTCGCCGCGCTCAGCGGCCAAACTACCCACCGCTTGACCAATATCATGCACAGCCTCGGGCGTCAGGTCGCGGTCAACAATGCCGCGAATATCATATTCCCGAAAAATGGATTTTTTCATCAGGGATTAGTTAATGTCGCCCAGAATGACCGAAACCGCCTACGCCGCGCCCGCTCGGCGTGAATTCGGAAACCATCGCGAATTGTGCATGAACCACAGGCACGATGATCATCTGCGCAATTCGCTCGCCCACCGCAATGGTAAACGGCGCGTGGCCCCGGTTCCAGCACGAGATCAGCAGTTCGCCCTGATAGTCGCTATCGATGAGTCCTACCAGATTGCCCAACACGATGCCATGCTTATGGCCGAGGCCGGAACGCGGCAACACCAGCGCCGCCAAGCCAGGATCGCTGATATGGATTGCCATGCCAGTCGGGATCAGATGCGTTTCTCCTGGATGCACGATCAGCGGCTCGGCCAGGCAGGCGCGCAAGTCCAGACCGGCTGAACCGTCCGTGGCGTACTCAGGCAGAGGGATATCCTGGCCCAGTCGGGGATTCAGGATTTTCAACTCGATGGTTTGATGAGTCATCATGCTTTTCCGATTCGATACCGCTCGGCGATTAACGCAACCAATTGTTGTCCGAGCCAGTCCTTATCCGCCAAGGGTAACACGCGCTCGCCTCCCTCCCACAGCACATGCAAGGCATTCTGCTCGCTTTCAAAGCCGCTGCCGGCGATGCCCACCTGATTGGCGGCGATCAGGTCCAGATTCTTGCGACGACGCTTGTCCTCGGCATAGCGCAGCACATCATGCGTTTCTGCGGCGAAACCCACGGTAAATGGTCGATGAGCACGCAGCGCAGCGACTTCAGCGAGAATATCCGGGTTGCGCGCCAGTTCCAAGGTCAACGTCTCGTCGGTTTTCTTAATTTTGCGCTCTGCCGCCTGAGCGGCGCGATAATCGGCGACCGCTGCGGTTGCGATGAAAATATCCGCCTGCCGGACCCGGTTCATCACGGCCTCATGCATTTCAAGCGCGCTCTCCACATCGATCCGCTCGATGCCAGGCGGAGTCGGCAAATGCACGGGACCGCTGACCAGCGTCACCCGCGCCCCCGCCATCGCCGCGGCGGCGGCGACAGCAAAACCCATTTTTCCAGTGCTACGGTTACTGATGAAACGCACCGGATCGAGCGCCTCGCGGGTCGGACCTGCGGTGAGCAGCACAGTCAGACCTTGCAAATCGTGCGGTGTGAGGGTCTCGGCGGTCAGGGATTCCTCAACGGACGATGTGGGTTGCCATTGGGCGCCTTCTTCCTTCCCGCCCAGCCACTCAACGACCAAATTCCGCAACTCCAGCGGCTCCAGCATCCGTCCCTCGCCAATCTCGCCGCACGCCTGTTCACCGCTGCCCGGCCCCCAGATTTTAACGCCGCGCCGCACCAGCAGTCGGCAATTGTCCTGAGTCGCGATATTTTGCCACATTAGGCGGTTCATAGCCGGCGCAACCGCCAGCGGCCGGTCGGTAGCGAGACACAGGGTGCTAAGCAAATCATTCGCCATGCCATGCGCCAGGCGAGCAAGGAAATCGGCGGTGGCCGGAGCGATCAGGATCAAGTCCGCCCAACGCGCCAGCTCAATATGCCCCATGCCGGCTTCGGCGTTGACATCCAGCAGTTCCGTGCGCACCGGTTGCCCGGAGACGGCCTGGAACGTCAGAGGGGCTACGAAGGCGGTGGCGGCTGGGGTCATGGCCACCTGAACGTCAGCGCCTGCTTCGCGCAGACGGCGCGTCAGGTCGGCGCTTTTATAAGCGGCGATGCCACCGGTAATACCGAGCAGAATTCGGGTGTTAGCCAGGGGCTGGAGCATGAGAGGACTCCGGGCAAGAAGGAAAAGTTGCTGAAAGCTTAACGCAACTTACAGGCATGCGGAAATAAAAAGGGCGTCCGAACACGTACTGTGATGACACGCGTCCGGACGCCATAGTCCGCGACGGCGGCCCCCGTTAGCCGCCCGAATCGATGCTGCTGTCAAACCAGAGGGGCTTGTTGAGCATCGATCCTTGGAGTTCGGTAATGCAATTCAGTGGCCAAGTTTCCAAGTTATTATTTTTATAATTTTTTTATGATTCTTCCGGCTTGATAAGCCTGATGGACAGGGATTATATTGCCTGGTTATGGTGCGAAATGTGAAGGAGATGTGCAAAGAATGTGCGCCGCGACGACGAAGAGGCAGTGCTAGTCTCTTCTTCTCCCGCGAGTGGGAGAAGAATTCAAGAAGAGGGGTCAGCGCGCATCAGAAATTGGTCTTTTGCAGTTGACAATTCGTTGTATCCATAAGGATACTCGCGCTGCAAAGCTATTATGGCATCCAATTTTTTGCGCTAAACAATAAAACAAAACGGTTGACCATCTGTGACAGACCTTTCTCACTTTTTAAGCATATTGGGGCTGCGCCGTAAAGACCTCAAGGAGTTCAACGGCCAGAACGGCAGTACCAAGGTCTTTAATACCTTCATGGAAATCCTTCGGCACAACAACGTGTCCGACAGGGAAAATGCTTTCAACCGTCTGTGCGCCATCATTCTCGCCAAACTGGTGGATGAAGATCGCAGTGAGACCGATATTCTCAGCTTTCAGTGGTTTCCTGGTAACCATTCAGTCCCCCCCTTTGGCAAAGGGGGGAGGTGAACGCTTACGTTTCCTGACAAAGACACCCCGGAAGAACTGATCGATCGTCTGCAACGCCTCTATAAGCGCGGCATGAAAGACTCCCTCGGCGAAGAAATCACCTACTTCGAGGAAAGAGACATCGACAACGCCTTCATGGCCCACCGGCGCGACATGGCCCGCAACGAGGTCAAAAAAATCTTCCGCGCCCTCAAATTCTACACCAACAATGACTTTGCCTTTAAATGCGAATTAAGAGCTAACTAATATCCTTAAATATAAATATGTTACGTTACTCATCGAATTGCTGACGAAAATCCAGAATCGGGTTTTCAACGAGTTGAGGATGAAGCTCTTAATTCGCATTTAAGGAGGTGCATAACCGCAAGCTCTTCGAGCAAAACACGCAGGTGGTCCGCGAGGTCGTGGAGTTATTCCAGAGCTACCGGCTGAAATACACCAGCAAGCAGGCTTTCCTGGGCAATCTGTTTGAACTGTTGTTGAACAGCGGCTTCAAGCAGTCCGAAGGTCAGTTTTTTACCCCGATTCCCATCGCCCGCTTCATCGTGCGCTGTTTGCCGCTTCGCGAGCGCATGGCCGCCGCTCATGCTGCGGGCGACGCGCGGGTGATTCCCAAGGTGATGGATTACGCCTGCGGCAGCGCCCATTTTCTCACCGAGGTGATCGAGGAGCTTCAGGAAGACCTGGCTGCCCTTGACCTTTCGCAACAGGTCAGCACCACTTGGGCGCGGGATTGCGTCTGGGGAATCGAAAAAGATTATCGTCTGGCCCGCACCGCCAAGATCGCCCTGTTCCTGCACGGCGCAGGCGACGCCAATATTCTTCATGCGGATGGCCTCGAACATGACGACGCCCTGCCCAAACCCGGTACGCTGGACGTGCTGATTGCCAACCCACCGTACTCAGTCAAGGATTTCAAGCAGCACCTTAATCTCCGCCACAACCGTTTTACCCTGCTGCCTCATCTCACCTCGAACAGCGGCGAGATTGAAACGCTGTTTGTGGAACGGGCTGCGCAACTTAACAAGCTTCGCATTGCGCCTACGCCCGCTTTTTTGGATTTTTCCCGCACGGGTTGCGATTTGGCGTTCAACCTGTCGCCTCAACAGGCTATGAAGTCAGTTCAATTTGAGACGCGGTTTGATCGGGTTCCGTTCGATCAAGTTGCGACCCTGGAGTACGGCAAACCGCTTCCTGAGCGCAGCCGGATTCCAGGGGAATTCCCGGTGATGGGGTCTAACGGAATCGTTGGCTATCACAACGAGTATCTTGTGGAAGGCCCGGCAATTGTTGTTGGTCGGAAAGGCTCTGCCGGAAAGATCACCTACATTGAGCAGAACTGTTTTCCAATCGACACCACCTTTTACGTCTCGTGTGACAAAAACAAAGTGGCGCTTCGCTATCTGCAAGCCATTTTGCAGGAGCTAAAACTGGAAGAACAAGCCAAAGCCCAGGGAGTTCCAGGCTTAAACCGAAATGATGTTTACAAGTTTTCCATTCCCCTGCCGCCGCAGTCTGTCCAAGAGAAGATCGTGAAAGCTATCGCAGCGCTCGAAAAGAAGGCGCAGACGTATGTCATTAAAGACCTTGTTGACCAAAAGCGGCAGATTCTTCTGGATGGCATCAAATAGCCAAGGCGCTGATCAAAGATGCTTGGCTGGGAGTTATTCGCCCTGCTGGATAACGCTGGGGCGAACCTGGATGAGCGTCTTGGCGCAGGACGATCCCAAAGCGCAACCATGACATCCGCTACTAGCAGGTGCGGCGTTCTTCCCGGAAGGCTTCCCGTCCCGGCCAGCGCCGGATCGAAACCAGCCGACTGGCGCGTAAGCCCGTAATAGCCCGAAAGCTGCGCCTGCCACGATCAACAGCGCCAATCCATCCTGCCATCCCATCTCAACCGCCTCCCAACGCCAAGGCGACCCGATAAGTGATGAAGGCCGCGATATAGGCCAGCACGATCAGGTACACAAACATGAACACCGGCCAGCGCCAGGAATTCGTTTCGCGCCGAGTTGCCGCCAGCGTCGCCAGACATTGCGGGGCGAACACATACCAAGCCAGCAAGGCCAGCGCCGTCGCCAGCGTCCAGTCCTGAGCCAGCGCCACGCTCAACGCCTCGGTGACCGCCTCTTCGTTGCCGCTCAACGCATACACCATACCCAACGCCGCCACCGCCACCTCACGCGCCGCCAGGCCCGGCACCAGGGCAATAGCGATTTGCCAGTTAAACCCAATCGGCGCCAGCAGCGGCGCCAGCGCATGTCCAATCATACCGGCAAAGCTGTAATTGATCGCCGGCTCAGTCGCCCCCGCTGGCGCGCTGGGAAACGTCGCCAGACACCACAGCACAATCATGACCCACAGAATGATCGTGCCGATGCGCCGCATAAAAATCCGGGCGCGCTCCAGCAAACCCAGTAACACATTTGTTGGATTCGGCCATTTATAGCTTGGCAACTCCATTAACAACGGCTGCCGCGCTCCGCGCAACAGAGTCAGGCGCAACACGCCCGCTACCACCAGCGCCCCAATAATGCCAGTCGCGTACAAGCCGAACATGACCAGCCCTTGCAAGCCGATTCCGCCCCAAACCGTGGTGTTAGGAACGAAGGCGGCGATAACCAGGACATACACCGGCAATCGCGCCGAGCAGGTCATCAGCGGCGCAATCAGAATAGTGGTCAGGCGATCCAGGGGATGTGCAATGGTGCGCGCCGCCATGATGCCGGGAATGGCGCAGGCAAAGCTGGACAGCAGGGGGATAAATGCGCGCCCGTTCAAACCCACCCCGCTCATCAGCCGATCCATCAGAAACGCGGCGCGCGTCATATAGCCGGAATCTTCCAGCAGTAGAATGAACAGGAACAAAATCAGGATCTGCGGCAGGAAAATGATCACCCCGCCGACCCCGGCAATAATTCCGTCAACGATCAGGCTCTTGAGCAGGCTGTCCGCCATGTGCGCGGACAGCCATTGTTGCAAACCGACCATCACTGCGTCGATAGCGTCCATCGGCGCTTCCGCCCAACTGAACACAGCCTGAAACATCAGAAACAACAGACTCAGCAGAATCAGCGGTCCAGCCACCGGGTGCAGCAAGACACTGTCAATTTGCCGAGTGAGGCGTTCCGGCGCTCCTTCCTGGATGACGGCTTCCTGCAACACGCGCTCGACCTCTCGGTGGTAGGCACGAATCGCGTCGGGCGAGGGTTCCTCCCAGGCATCCATCGCCGTTGCTCCATCAGCGCCCGGCCTTTGCTGCAACAGCCGGTCGATCTGATTCAGCAGGTCTTGTACACCGTGCTTGCGCATCGCGACGGTAGTCACAACCGGAATGCCTAACTGCCGGGATAGCGCGTCGATGCTGATCTGGCAACCGCGTTTTTCAGCAATATCCATCATGTTCAGCGCCAGAATCAGTGGTCGGTCCAATTGCCGCAGTTCCAGGAGCAACCGCAGATGTTGTCCCAGATTGGTCGCGTTGGTAACGCAGACGACAACGTCCGGCAGGGCTTCCTGCGCCTGCCGGCCCAGCACGACATCGCGGGTAATGGCCTCATCGGGGCTGCGCGCACGCAGACTGTAACTGCCCGGCAGGTCGAGAAGTTCAACGGTGTGGCCAACGGGCGTCCGCAAGCAGCCGCTTTTCCGTTCGACGGTCACGCCAGGGTAATTACCGGTCTTTTGCCGGCTGCCGGTCAGCGTGTTGAATAGGGTGGTTTTGCCGCAGTTAGGCGGGCCGACCAAGGCGATGCGCGCCAGCCGACTCTCGTCAATGGGCAAAGTGGTCGTGGTCATGATGACGCATACTCCAGCGTCATCACCGGCGCGGACTCTACCGCCGCATCGCGCAGCGGCCCAACCAGCACGGCATTCGCTTCACAGCGACGCAAGGCCACAGTCATGGTTTGATTAATGCGCACCGCTAACGGATCGCGACCCAGAAAGCCATGGTGCAACACTTCAACGCGCGCGCCTTCCACAAACCCCATTTCCAACAGGCCGCGTTCGACTTCCTGATTGCCATCGCTAGCCTGGACGGCCAGAATGCGCCCGACGCCGCCACACCGCATCAGGCTCAGGGGTTGGGTAAAGCCCAGTCCTACGGTGCAACCCGCCTCGAACGCCCGGCGTTCCTGTTCACTCAGCCTGTTCATTTAGCTTCCTCCACCGCCGTCCGGGTTTGAGCCGGCGCTCGCAGCATTTTGTCCACCTCATCATGATGAGTTTGCTCCTCAGCAATCTGGGTGCGAGCATATTCTTCCAGCCGCACGTCCTTGTCGCGCACCACGTCAAGCAGTTCGTAGTATGCCTTGAGCGCTTCACCCTCATGCGCCAGCGATTCCCGCAGGATATCGCCGATGTCATGCTGGTGCGTTTCCAGCAGCGGGCCGATATCGAGCGATGGGTGTCCCCCCAAGCTGGTGATCAACTCCCCGGCCTGACGGGCATGGAGCAGACTTTCATCCGCTTGCGCATTCAGCCAACCGACGATCGGGATGCGATTGTAGCCGTACACCATCAGCGCGTAGTGGGTGTAGCGCACTACGCCCGCTAGCTCCAGTTCGAGAATCCGGTTCAATACTCGGATCGCAGCGTCTTTGTCGAATGCTTGATTCATGCTTGTATTCACCATTTTATCTTAATGAAACAAATATTTGCTACTCGCCGAACCAGGTAAGCTGCGTTGATGGCCGCGTGGCGACCATTGTCGGCATTTCTACAGTGGAAGCATTATATTATAAATGATAATAATTCTCAAATAAAAAATATATTTTTGTTTTTAATAAAACAAATAAAATCGCACTCATAGACTCATTAACTGTTAAAGACTATAAGCAAGCAGAATGCCAACCTGTTCAAATTATCCTAATTGGTAGGATTTCCTTAGTCGCTACACGCTGCCGGAAGACTTAAAAACAAATACAGTAAAATTAAACAATTAATTTATAAAAAAATTTATGTTAAAAGTGCAAAGAAATTTGCTCTGAAATTTAGAGTGGATTTTGGCGGGCGAGTCGAAGATCCGCGCGCGTAGGCGTGGCTGTCTTACATTCATTTGTGCTGATTGTGAATGCGGATTGACAAAGCGAACATGATAATCGATGGGTTAGAATCGGCGCCGATTGGTGTTAAACCGGTCTTCAACTCAATCTCATTGTACAGGAAAAGAACATGAAATTCGTGAATACCTTATTGCTGGTTTTAGCCCTGATGGTCAGTAGTATAGCTACTCCCGCGCTGGCGGGCGATGCCGATCCGCTGTTCGTGAACATGACGACTGACGACGCCCATCGCGCTAACATGGCGATCACCTTTGGCAAGGCGCAAATGGAGCGGGGCCATCCTCTGACTATTTTTTTGAATGACAAGGGGGTTCATGTCGGCGACAAGACTAATGCCGCGAAATACGAAGAGCAGCAAAAAAAGCTGGATGAAATCTTGAGCAAAGGCGGCGTGGTCATCGCCTGTCCGATGTGCATGAAGCATTATGGCGTTAAGAAAAGCGATCTCTTGCCGGGCGTTCAAGTGGGCAAACCGGAACTGACCGGCGCTGCCTTGTTCAAGGACGGAACGCAGACTTTAACTTGGTAGAAAACCTGTCAGCAAGCTTAAAACTTAAAAATCGTCAACCAACAACGCTAGCGTCAACAACGTTAGCGTTTCTATTAATTCGCAGGTTGCGCCGAGCATATCGCCTGTAACGCCGCCCAGCCGCGTCAGCCAGGCATGGCGTAAGCCAAGAAAGCCCATACCCAATACAACCAGCAGGAGGCCGCCCGACCACCCCAGCAGGAAAAGGGTCGCTATCGCAATGGAGCTGACCAGCAAGCCGTTGCTCACGCACGGCAGTGTATCGGCATACGGGGAACCCAGCCCATCAGGCCGCACATACGGTGTTGTCACCAGTAGCAGCACAATCGTGGCGCGACCCCATACCGGAGCCAGCAACAACGCATTCTGCGCATCGCCAGCCAGCAGCATCTGTAAAGCGGCGAACTTGTTCAGCAGGACCAACACGATCGCGGAAATAGCCATTGGGCCGCTGTGCGAATCTTTCATAATCGCCAGGGTGCGTTCCCGGTCACCCTGTCCGCCGATCCAGGCATCGGCGGTATCGGCTAGCCCATCCAGGTGCAAACCGCCCGTCAACAACACCCAGACCGCCAGCATCAGCGCCGCGAGCACTCCGGGATCAGCCCACCACAGCGCTGTATGCAATCCGGTCAGCAACGCGCCGATCAGCAAGCCCACGAATGGAAAAAACAGCACTGCCTGCCCCAGTTCCCAGGGTTGCGGCGGCGCGGTCAGGGTGGGAACCGGCAGTCGGGTCAGTAGTTGCAAGGCCAGCGCCAGGGGACGGATCATGCCAGGCAGCCGTTGTGAAACACCAGATGCGGTTCGGCCTCGGGGTCGCAATGCACCCGCATCCGGGTAAGTGAAGCAAAAGGCGCCTCGATGCGCCAGATGCGCCGCACCGGCATATCCAGCAGTTGCCGCAACACCATGCGAATGACGCCGCCATGCGCGACCAGCAACACATGCCGGCCCTGATAACGTTTCAGCAGATCGGTCCAGGCCCGGGCGATGCGCCGGTCGAAGTCCACAACCGGTTCGCCGCCGGGAATCGGCCAGGCAACCGGATCGCGCCAGAAGCGCCCCAGCGCTTGTGGTTCGGCATCATGCACCTCGGCCACCGAACGCCCTTCCCAAACGCCGAAACTGATTTCAGTGAAGTCCTCCACAATTTCCAGTGGGCGGGTCAACTGTTGCGCCAGCGCCTGGGCAAACGCCGCGCAACGGATCAACGGCGAACTGATAATGGTTTCCCATTCCCGATAGTCGCCAACCGCTGCGCGCATCTGCTCCCAACCGCGCGCACTCAAGGGATCATCGATTGCCCCCCGAAATTTTTGTCCGCCTTCCGGTTCGCCATGCCGTAACAAATCGACGATGGTAAAGTCATTCATGCCTGCGAAACTCCCGCCTCATCAAAGGTCGCCATGCGGGCGTGCAGAGCGGCGGCAGCGCGCAGGATCGGTAGGGCAACCGCCGCGCCACTCCCTTCGCCGAGACGCATCTCCAGGTCGAGCAGGGGTTTTGCGTCCAGCGCTTCCAGCAAGCGGCGGTGTCCCGGTTCGGCGGAACAGTGGGCGTAAAACAGCCAGTGCGCCAGTTCCGGCCGCAAGCGCACCGCGACCAGCACCGCAACCGTAGCGATAAATCCGTCCACCAAAACCGGTAAGCTCAATTGACCGCAACGTAAATAGGCGCCGGTCAACGCGGCAATTTCGAATCCTCCCAACCGTTGCAATACTTCCAGCGGCTTGTCGCTGCGCAACTTCGCCAAAGCGCGTTCAATCACCAGCGCCTTGCGGGTGACGCCCACCGTGTCCAGTCCCGTGCCAGGTCCCGCCAGTTGCGCAGCCGGACGACCGAGCAAGGAACAGGCGATGGCCGCAGCGCTCGTGGTATTGCCAATGCCCATCTCCCCGCCAATGAATAACTGTGCGCCGTTGATGGCCGCGCGATCCGCCGCATGGTGACCCGCCATCAGCGCATCATGCACTTGTTCAACGCGCATGGCCGGTTCGTGAACGAAATTGGCCGTGCCGGGACCCACTCGGGCGTCCAGTACGCCGGGCAATTCTTCCAGGGGTTGCGCCGTCCCTACATTCACCACATCCAATCGCGCGCCCCACTCATGGGCTAATACACTGATCGCCGCCCCGCCCCGGGCGAAATTGCGCACCATTTCAGCAGTCACCGCTTGCGGGAAAGCGGATACGCCTTCGGCGACTACGCCGTGGTCAGCAGCGAATACGGTAATCCAGACCTGTTCGATACGCGGTTGCTGGGTGCGCTGCATGGACGCCAAGGCGACGCCCAGTTCCTCCAGCCGGCCCAGTGAACCGGGCGGCTTGGTCAATTGCGCCTGACGTTCACGGGCGGCGGCACGTGTCGTTTCATCGGGGGTGGGAATCGGGTCGTCAAACCAGTGGTGACTCATGCGAAACGGTCCTTGAGAGTGAGAGGTAAGCCCGCAATGATAAAAGTCACGCGATCGCAGCGGGCGGCAACCGCCTGGTGCAGCCAGCCCGCTTCGTCGCGAAACCGCCGGGCCAGTGGGTTGGCGGGAACAATGCCCTGGCCGACTTCGTTGCTGACCAGCAGGATGTGACCAGGCAACGTCGGGAGGATTTTCAACAAAGCGCTGATTTCATCAGATAAACGCGAGTCACTGGCGGCCAACAGATTGTTCAGCCACAGGGTCAGGCAATCGACCAATAGGCAACAGTCGGGAGCGGCATGGGCGCGTAAGGCCGCGGTCATCGCCAGTGGTTCTTCCACCAGACTCCAGTCAACTGGACGTTCGGCGCGATGACGGGCGATGCGCTCAGCCATTTCCGGATCGCCCGCCTGGGCGGTCGCCAGATAAATAACGGGCAGACCGCTGGCCATCGCTCGTTGCTGAGCGAAAGCGCTTTTGCCGGAACGGGCGCCGCCGAGAATGAATTCTTTCATGGGATGCATGATCGTCGATTCGCGATTCATTTTAAACCACCCAAACCAGGATGGCGGGCAACGTCACCAGCGCTAACGCGGTTTCGACGGTGATAATGGCCGCCATGAGCGAGGCGTCGCCGCCCATTTGCCGCGCCAGGATATAAGCGGCGGAGGCACCGGGTAAGGCGGCAAACGTCATCAACACCGCGGTCTCCAGGCGTCCCGGTTGTACGATGAAACACAATAGCGCCATAACCATGGGCAGAACCAGCAGTTTCAACACACTGGCCGTCACCAGTAAACCCGGACGGGATAATCCATCCAGCCGCAATCCCGCGCCTACCGCCAGCAGGCCAAGCGGCAGGGCTGCCCGCGCCAGAATGTCCAGCACCGCTGCCGATCCCCAGGGTAACCCGATCCCGCTGACATTGAGGCCAATCCCGCTCAGACAGGCCAGAATCAGCGGATTCGTGCTCAGACTTCGCGCAATGCCCGCTGCGGTGCATGAACCACTCGTATGGGCGCTGAGCACCAATACGCACAATACGTTGATCAGCGGAATCATGATCGCCATGATCAGCGCCGCCACCGTCACGCCTTCGGCATGGAAGACCGCCAGCACCACAGCCAACCCGACGTAAGTGTTGAAACGAATGGTTCCCTGATAAACCGAAGTAAATGCCGGCCCGTCGACCTTGAGCCAGGGGCGCAGGAGGTAGGCCAACGCCGTCATGATCAATAGCAAGGCGCCGATTACTGTGGCCACTGACCCCACGGCGTAATCGCCCAATCGCGCCAGCGCCAGTCGATGCGCCAACAGCGCGGGAAACAGCAGGAAATAGGTCAGGCGTTCAGCGGCAGGCCAGAATCCGTCGCCGGGAAAGCCCGTCAGCCGCAAGCCCAGACCCAGCAGGATCGAGGCGAAAATTGGCCCCAGCGCGCCGAGAATGAGCGGAAGATTGTTCAAGGATCGGCCTCTTCAAAACCTGAGTCTTTTGCAAAATCCTATTTGACTCTATCATGATTTGGCCGATGATCATTATCGACGGGCGGAATTTCTCCACTACCGAATCAATGACTGGACCCCAACCCGTATTTTGCCCACCTGCCCGATCCGCGCCGCGAGACGCGAAACAAGCGCCACAAACTCCATCTCAAAACACTTCGGCGTCCAACCTCATCAATGAATCCGCACCGGCTTCGATCCGGGCCAGATGGGCCATAGTCTCCGGCAGCACCTTGTCCATGAAGAATCCGGCGCACACCAGCTTGTTCTGGTAAAACCGGCGATCGAAGCTGTCATCATCCGGGTTGGAAAGCTGGTTCTCACAAATACGCGCGACTTGCGCCCATTGATAACCCAGCGCCACCAGCGCCACCATGTATAAATAATCCATCGACACCGCACCGCCATTATCCGGGTTGGAGATGGCGTGGCGCATCAGCCACTGGGTCGCAGTGACCAGGCGTTCCAGCGCCTCGGTCAGTGGTTTCACGAAGGGCGACAGCGCCGCATTGTTCTCATACTTCTCGCAGAAGCCGCCAACCACGGTAAAGAAGAACTGAATCGCGCGGCCCTTGTTAGCCGGCAGTTTCCGCCCGACCAGGTCCAGCGCCTGGATGCCGTTGGCGCCTTCGTAAATCTGCGTAATGCGGGCGTCGCGCACGAACTGCTCCATGCCCCATTGCGCGATGTAGCCATGGCCACCGAAACATTGCAGGCACAAATTCGTAGCAGTGAAACCGGTGTCGGTGAAATAGGTTTTCATCACCGGCGTCAGCAGGCCCAGCAAGTCATCGGCCTTGCGCCGCGTCTCCGGGTCGGGATGCTTGCGGGTAATGTCCACCTGCAAACCGGCCCAATAGGCCAACGCCCGCGCGCCTTCCTGAAAGACCCGAACGGTCATCAACATCCGGCGAATATCAGGATGGACAATGATCGGGTCCGCCGCGAGATCAGGATGCTTGGCGCCGGTCAAAGACCGACCTTGCAGCCGTTCCTGGCAATAGGTCACGGCGTTTTGATAAGCCACGGTTCCCTGACTCAGTCCCTGCACGGCTACACCCAGGCGGGCCGCATTCATCATGATGAACATGGTTCTGAGGCCCTTGTGTTCTTCGCCGAGCAGATAACCGACCGCTCCATCGTAATTCATGACGCAAGTGGCGTTGCCGTGGATGCCCATTTTCTCCTCCAGCGCACCGCAACTCACCGCGTTACGGTCGCCGAGGCTGCCATCGGGATGGACCAGGAATTTGGGGACAATAAACAGGCTGATGCCCTTAACCCCGTCTGGGCCGCCGGGAATGCGGGCCAGCACCAGATGGATGATATTTTCCGCCAGATCGTGCTCACCGGCGGAGATGAAGATCTTGGTTCCGGTAATACGGTAGCCGCCATCCGATTGCGATTCGGCTTTCGTGCGCAACAAACCCAGATCGGTGCCGCAATGCGGCTCGGTCAAGTTCATGGTGCCAGTCCATTGACCGCTGATCATCGGTGGCAGATAGAGATTCTTCTGTTCATCCGAACCGCCGATTTCGATGGCTTCAATGGCGCCGCTGGTCAGGCCGGGGTACATGGTGAACGCCATGTTGGCCGAGGCCATCATTTCGCTGACCGCCAGCCCCAGCACATAGGGCAGACCCTGGCCACCGTGATGCGGATCGCCGATCAATCCGGTCCAGCCGCCATCGATGACCACCTGATAGGCTTCTTTGAAGCCGGTGGGCGTGACCACGCGACCGTTCTCCAACCGACAACCTTCCCGGTCGCCGACCGCATTCAACGGCTGCAAGACCTCCTGACTGAGTTGCGCTGCGCTATCGAGAATGGCGGCGACGGTATCCGGGGTTGCCTCGGCGAAACCGGGAATCAAATCCTGGTAACGGTCGATTTTGAGCAGTTCATGCAGGATAAACTGCATGTCGCGAACAGGTGCGGTATAAGTGGGCATGGGCGTCGTCCTGAGTGATGTTGATCGTTCACCATAACAAAAGCCTAACCCTAAAAATTAGAATAAACATGCTACATTCATGAAGATAGCCAGATTGTGCAAAACACTGCATGGACATTTACCGCTCCCAACTATAGGTTAAGTCAGCGCCATAACCGTCCGCGCTGCTATTGGATTCAAAAGTCAGGCCCTTAAACAGTCGGTACTTGATGTTGATGGTGCTCATCGCGGCGTCCATCAAGCCAACGCCATAACCGACATACAGATCCGGGGTCAGGTACTTACCCAGCGTCAGCGAGGCGTCATTGCCATTGGTTCCGGTATTCAGGTCGACATTATCCAGTCCAACCGCCGTACCCAGACCCTTGGCCAGCACGCCGCCGCCGATGCCCATGGCGCTGGCGGCCTTGAACATCATTGCGGACTCACCGCTACCGCCGTCGTTGGGCGCGCGACCCAGCACCAGGTAGGACAAAATATCGCCCTGGGGCATTGCCGGATCAGAAAACAGGGTCAGTTGCGGCTTCTTGAGCGTACCCTGCACTTGGGCGCCTACAGTGGTGGTGTCGCTAAGTTCGCTGCTAAATTCCCGCGCCACCCGCATGTCCAGCCCCGGATTATCCAGCGGACTGTTGCTGAACAATACCCGGCCTCGTTGAATGTCGATTTCGGTGCCATAAATATCGTATTTTCCAGCGATAATCTCAGCGCTGCCACTGGCGCGCGGAGCCAGTTCCGGGGTCTGCGTGACCAGTACATTGCCTTTGAACTGACCTTGGAAGACCGGCGTATTGACTTTCACATCGTCTCCGAGGATGACCCTTACTTGGGCGAAAATCGCCGGTCCCTTGGCGGCGGGCTTGGCTTGGCCTCCAGCATCTTTGACAATCACCAGATCCTCGGAAGACTTGACGGCGCTGGGACCGCCGTCCATGCCGCCACCCGGACTCAAATAGGCCTTGGGAACGATGATCTGGCCCTCGACCCGCACTTGTTGCCTGGTAATATCCAGCTTCAGGTCCGGGCTGATTTGCACCTGGATATCGCGGGTATTGAACGCCTGGAAATCCTGACCCTGGATGTTCAGGTTGGCTTGCGGTTTCAGTGGATCAATTGCGCCGCTCAGTTTTAACTGTCCCGGTTTGGACTGCACCGAACCGGTCAGTTGCAACGGTCCCTGACCATCGCTGGTCGCGGTGAGCTGCAAGTCCTGGAGAATGAGACCGGCATCAGGAATCGTAGCGCCCGCATTTTCCAGGCGAACTGCGCCGCGCAGCGCCAGTTTGGGCATCGCGCCGGTTACTTTCACATCCGCGCGCACCTGGCCTTTGACATCCTGTATCTGGGGTACGAATACCGAAATCAGGCCCAGGTCGGTGATGGCAGCGTTGACTTTGCCGTTCAGGCGAGCTGCGCCCAGCGGATCTTGAATCTGGGCATCCGCTTGCAGTTGACCGGTTTTCGCCAAATCCAGCTTGACCTGGGCGGTTGCGGTGCGTCCGTCGGTTTGCGCCTGGAAACCGCCGCCGTTGAGGGTGAAGCGCAACGTGCGCCCATCGGCGACCATGCTCAGGTTGCCCGGTGCGATGTCCAGATTCGCCTTGCCCTGAATTGAGCCATTTGGCTTCCCGCTCACGTCCGCCTGAGCGTTGACGTGGGTGGTCAGATTCACGCCCGGTGGAAAAAAGGATTTAAAGCGATCCGGGCGTAAATCCTGGAGTTGTGCGCGACCATTGAAACCGCTCGCGCCATTCCATTGGCCTTGTACACAGAGTCGGGTTGGAGCGCTGGCCAGGCAGGCATTATCCAGCCGGGCTTTTTGCGCCGAAGCCTGAACCGCTACGGCTTTATCCAGACTCCAGGCGCCGGCGACGGTATCCTTGGCGGTCAGTTGCGTGATGCGCCCTTCCCAGACCAGGGCGGGCATTTGCAGCTTGCCGACCAGCGCCAGCGCGAAGCGACCGGGATCTCCAGCAAGTTCGGCTTTCAGTTCATGGGCGTCCGGCGTCCCGCCTCCGTCCAGGTTCACCGTTTTCCAGCGCTGACCGCCCAGCACCAAGCCTTGGCCCGCCAATTTAATTTGGGAACGGTTGACCCCGCCGACATCGACCTTGGCTTCGCCGGTGAGTTGCTGGATTTGCGTTGCGCCTTGTTGCAGGTTGCGCACAGTGAAATTGGCGGCGACCTGTGGGCGGTCGCGGGAACCGCTGAGTTGGCCGGCGCCAGCCACGCTGCCGCTCAGGCCGGGAACCAGCGCTTTCAGTTGCGGGGCATTCAATTTCCAGCGCAAGTCCCAGCGTTGCGTTAACGCTCCTTGTGCCTCCAGTCGCGCTGCGCCCGCGTTCAACTGCAAGGCTTTAATAGTCAGGTCCTGATCCAGCAGGCTGACATCGGCGTTGCCGCTCAGCGCTTGCCCGCTCAAGGTTCCGGTGAACTCTTCCAGCAATACATTCGCGCGCAGTTTACCGTTGAGGCCGCCATCGCTCTTAAGCCGCAGGTTCAACTTGCCGGGGACTTCTTTCCACTGTACGCCGGGATTCAGAGCGTTACCCGCCAGAGTGGCTTGCCAACCGATCTTGGGCGCCCAGCTGGCGTCAACCGTTCCTTCAATCGTTCCCTCCAGCGTCTTGCCAGCTAATTTGACGCCACGCACCGCCTGATCGGAACCTTGGCCGGTCAAATTCCAGCGACCCTGGGGAATCTCCGGTCCTTGCACATCGGCAGCAAGTTGGAACTCGTAATCTTTCGGCGTCCCTTTGGCGGAGAAGTCTCCTTTGGCGCTTTGCACTTGCGCGGGACCGGTCAGGGGCCACACCAGGGATTGCCACTGGCCGCTGGCGTTAAAGCGCAGTTCGGCATACTGAAAATCGCCCTTGGCCTCCAGCGTCAACGGATGATCGGTCGCTGTCAATTTCAACGCATCCAGGCGCACCGCTTTTTCATCGCCAGCGGCGGTAAAGCGCAGCGTAGCGGGACCGATTTCCGGCGCAGTCGCCTTGATTTCACCCTTGCCTTCGAAGCGGGCCATCACTCCTTTCGCATCGACTTGAACATTCAACGGCTTGCCGGCTAAATCGGGGACAAACGGTTTCAGGTCGGCGACGTTCAGCTTGACCTGCGCCGACCAGTCGGGTTCGACCAGCGCTTGCTGAACCTCGCCGGTCAAATCCAGCACGGCTGAGCCGGTGACTCGTTGAGTCAGCTTTAGCTGATCACGCACCGTCCCGCTAACTTCGCCTTGGCCGTCGAAAGTTCCGTAATCGGGCGTGATCGCCTTCCAGGCCAGTTGCAGTTGCAGCGGATAAGCGCCGATCGGGTTTACTTGGCCGCTGAGTCGGACTTCACCCAGCGGGGACTGTGCTTGCAAGACTTCGATGTGAACGCCGTCTTCCTGGGTGCGCACCTTGAGATCGACGGCATTGACTACAATCGGATCAACGCCAGCCGGTTGGATGCGAATCTCGCGGCCTTGCAGGTCGGCGACCGTGATCGCCACTGGCAACTGAACATTGGGCAACGTGAACGGCTCGTCGGACGGCGGCGCTTTTTTACTTGGCGGCAAGCTTAGTTCCAGGCCGCTGAAATGCAGCCGGGTCACGTTCACTGCGAAGTCGAAGAGTTCAGCCGGTCGCCAATCCAGATCAACATTAGCGAGCGCGACTTGCAACGAGCCATCTTCGTAGTGGAATTGTTCGATATGCAGTGGGCCGATCAGCCGACCGCTGGCCTGGTTATAGCTGAGTTGACCGGGCAACACCCGTTGCGCCAGGGACAACAGGCTATTCAGGCCAGTTTCCGTGGAAATGACGAACCCGGCGATAGACAGCGCCAGCAGTAATAGAAACAGAGGGATAGCCGCCACCCAGAACAGGATGCGACGCAGCGTGCGGGCATAACTCACAGGTCAGGTCCAATGCTGAAGGAGAAACGGAACGCATCGCCAGGCGGGCGATCCAGGCCGGAAGCAAAGTCGATGCGCATCGGGCCGACCGGCGAGCGCCAGCGCACCCCGACCCCAACGCCGGTTTTCAAGTTGGGAGATGCGCCATCGAAGGCGTCGCCGGTATCGACAAAAGCCGCTACGCCCCATTCCTTCCAAACCCGATGTTCATATTCCAGGCTGGCGACAAGCAGATTTTTGCCGCCGACTACCGCGCCGTCCGGGTCTGTGGGGCCGATGCTTTCATAGGAATAACCGCGCACTGTCGCGTCGCCGCCGGTAAAGAAACGCAGGGAAGGAGGCAGCTTTTCAAAATTGTCAACGACCGTCGTCCCCAGAGTACCGCGCGCCAAGAGCCGATTATCGTTATTCAGGGCATGGATCCAGCGCAGCTTCACGGTGCCTTGCAAAAAGTTGGTGTCGGACAGTAATGCGGTTGTGGCGCCTTGCAACGTGAAACCGAACAGCAGGCCACGACTGGGATAGATGCGATCATCAGCATCGATCCAGGTCCAGCTCAAACCCGGAATTAACAGCAGCGATTCCTCAGTGTTCGGTCGGTTGCCGATCGTGTATTCATCGTATTGCAAGCCCAGGCTATAGTTCTTCAACCATTTGCCATCTTGCATTTGCAGGCTGCCGCCAATTGTATAGGTTTGATAATCCTTGTTGTCGTCGTTTTGCTTAACGTAGCCGGCAGTGATTGCATATTCATCGGTAACGGGGCTGTCGCCGGGAATCACATATTTGAATCCGATGAGCGATTTAATTTGCGAATAACCCAGTTCGGCTTCGTAATGATGGCCGAGGTGATTGACCCGGCGATCCTCGGTCCGCAGCTTGCCCCGGAAACCAGTGTCCGTGCCGTAACCGATGCCGACGCTGTACTGATGGCGTTTGCCAGACTCCAGATCCACATCCACCGGTGCGATATCGGTTCCAGCGGAGGGCGGCGCATTGACCTCGACCCGGCTGAAATAGGCGGTGTTGCTCAAGTCGGTTTGCAATTTCAGCAACTGATTGACATTGTAGGGATCGCCCGGCTTGAAGCTGGGGTAGCGCGAGAGCAGATCGGGCGACAGAAAATCCTGTTTAAAAGTGATATTACCGAAACGGTAACGTTTCCCGGTATCGTAATGCAGGCGAATCGTTGCGGTATAGGCTTGCAAATCCACGCGAATGGCGCGCTCGGTAAAGCGGGCGTCAAAGTAGCCGCGTTCGGTGGCCAGGGACTCCATAACACTCTTGATCTGCTCATATTTGGGTTGATCGAGCACTTGACCCTGAGTCAGCGGCAGATTGGCCAGCAGGGTTTGAAAGGGCGGATCCTGTGCGCCTTCGCCCAACACTTGCACGTCTAGCTCGGTGATGCGCATGGGTCGCCCTGGTTGAATGCGATAGCGCGCTTCCCAACCGCCGCTGTCAGTCCGCGTCAGCGATGCCTCGATGGTAGGTTCAAAATAGCCAAAGGGTTGCAACGCTTGGCGGATTTCGTCCTCGGCCTGTTTATACAGCCAGTTGAGCCGGATTTCCTCCGGTGCAGGTTTACCAGCAAAACGATTGATGTCCAGAAAGGCCAGTACATTGTTGCGTAATGCGTCGTCTTCCAGGCCATCAATAACCACAGTCAACTTACCCGTCTCAGTCGCCGGAGATTTCGTAGCCGTGGCGCTTGCCGGGTCACTGGAAGGTTCAGGAGCCATCTGTTGCGCGTAGAGCAGTCCGGCTGACAGGAGCAGACAGAGACTGACGAGCGGTGGTCCGACATGGAATAATCGTCTTGGACAGCGGATGAAAAGAGTAATGATTGCGATCACGTGGCGGTCGTCGAATGGAATAAACCAGCAGAAGCGGAAGTGACGCCGGTTTCTTTGAGGTTGGACATTTTATAATTCTTTACCATAGTTGGCGGGCCAAGAAAAAGCCAGCGCCGCAATTTTTTCATACAGGAATTTTACAAACCATGCCAAATCATGTTGATTCTACTCTTGAATCCTTCGTCGGCAATACGCCCTTGGTGCGTCTGCAGCGCCTGCCGGGGCGAACGACCAACCGGATTTTTGGCAAGTTGGAGGGTAACAACCCAGCGGGTTCGGTCAAGGATCGTCCGGCGTTAAGCATGATCCGCCAGGCCGAGGCGCGCGGCGATCTGCAACCGGGCGAAACCCTGATCGAAGCGACCAGCGGCAATACCGGTATCGCCTTGGCGATGATCGCGGCGATGAAGGGCTATCGGATGGTGCTGATCATGCCGGAAAATCAGAGCGCCGAGCGTCGCGCGGCGATGAAGGCGTATGGCGCTGAATTGATTCTGGTCAGCAAGGAAGAAGGCATGGAAGGCGCGCGGGATTTAGCGATGCGGATGCAACAGGAAGGGCAGGGACGGGTGCTGGATCAATTCGCCAATCCCGACAATCCGCTGGCGCATTATCAGACCACTGGCCCGGAAATCTGGCGCGATACTCACGGTCAGATCACACATTTTGTCAGCGCGATGGGGACCACCGGGACGATCATGGGCGTATCGCGCTATCTCAAGGAACAAAATCCTGCGGTGCAAATTATCGGCGTACAGCCGACCGAGGGTTCCTCCATCGCCGGTATCCGCCGCTGGCCGCCGGAATATCTGCCGAAAATTTTTGATCCGGCGCGGGTCGATCGCCTCATGGATGTCAGTCAGGCCGAGGCTGAGGAGGGAACCCGCCGCCTCGCCCAGGAAGAAGGAATTTGCTGCGGGGTGTCGGCAGGCGGGGCAATGGCGGTGGCGTTGCGCTTGTCGGCGAGCGTGGAGAACGCGGTGATCGTGACCATCATTTGCGACCGGGGCGACCGCTATTTGTCCACAGGATTGTTTGCGGGTTGATACTCATGCCTGGCGGATTGGTGAAAATTGGTTGTGCTGAACCAGTACCGAAAACATTGTGGACGAGGAAAGTACGGTATGCACTATGTCAAGGGCAAAATCGCTATCAGATTCGTCCATTCTTTACAGTATTAATCGGTTTTTCGACAAAATTGTCAGGATTTTTTACAATTAAAGGTTGTCTGTTTTGAAATTTTACAGTTAAATTTTAAGCATATATTTTTTTAAGTTATTGAAAACAGATTATTATTTATTTATATGGGTTTCTCAGCGAGTTATTTGGATGTCGACTTTCTTTACAATCCAGATGGCTGAATATATTTTTTTATTATTAATTTTAATAAGTTGCGTTATTGGTTTGTTTTTTGCTCAAAGATAAATCGGTAATTTTAGCGCGTTTATTCTTGAAGCGACCAGCAACAAGAAACAGATAAGAGCGCTGCATTTTGGAAAATATTTTTTATTAGGGGATTCATAATGCTAAAGAAAAAACCATATCCACTGACCGCCTATCAGGCCCCTTGCCAAGCGCGGCGTGAGTCACGGCACGTTAGACGGATCGGCTATTTCTTGATAGGACGTAAATTCTTTCCATTAGCGGTGCGCATACAAAAAGTTATAAAGCATCTGAGAAATACGATGTGTCATTCGGTCAGTCTGCGCCGTAACCTGCCGCGATTGGCGGCGCTGGTTGCGCTGGCGACGCCGGGCGCGCTGACCTGGGCGCAAACCGCAACCTGGCAGGGTGGGACCGGAAATTGGAACAATACGGGCCAGTGGGATACCGGTACGGTTCCAAATTCGACCACCAATGTCCAGGTCGATGGCGGAAAGACCGGGACGGCTTCACTGGTTAATGTCAATGTGACGGCGAATGCCAATACGTTGACCATCGATGCCGGTGATCAGGTGGATATCAACAATGGCCGGCAACTCACGATCAACGGCGCCAGCCTGCTGAATAACGGTACGCTGTCGCTGAGTTCAGCGGGCAGCACGACCACATTACGGATCGGGAACATCACGTTTTCCGGGACGGGTGTGGTTAACTTGAGTAATCAGGCGCAAAACCGGATTACTGGTTCCTCGAGCCTCAGCGTCTTGACCAATGCCGCTGGCCATACGATCCAAGGCTCGGGATCAATCACGCAAGTGGGCTTGAACAATCAGGGCTTGATCGACGCTAATCAATCGGTCCCGTTGACAATCAGCCTGTCGAGCACCGCCCCGACCCGCAGCAACAGCGGCACGCTGCAAGCAAGCAATAGCGGTACGCTGATCATCAATTCGACGACCTTGGACAACACTGGCGGGGTGATTCAGGCGCTGGATGCATCCAAGGTCCAACTGAATAGCAATGTAAGTATCAATGATGGCGTCCTGGACACGGCAGGCACCGGCGTGATCGAGGTTACGAGCGGCGCATACACCTCTTCAGCGCGGTTGGAGGATGTGACCAACCAGGGGCGGATCGAGGTGCAGAACGGACGCGGCCTGACGGTGGCTGGGACGATCACCAATGACGGCACGATCACGCTCAATCCGCAGTCGAGCAGCACCTCCTACCTGCATGTCGATAACGGTGAGACGGCGACCCTGTCAGGTACCGGCGCGCTGGTGATTGCCGGTAACAGCCTACTCAGCAATCGCAGTGGCAACAGCACCCAGGACACGGCGAACGCGATCACGCTGGTCAACGACACGGATCACACGATTCGCGGCGCCGGTGATGGCGGCGCCAGTACGTTGACGATGAACAGCAACGTCACCCTGGACAACCAAGGGACGATTCTGGCGAACAATGGCGACACGCTGAATCTGAGTGGCGGCTTCATCGACAACACGGGGGGGTTGATCCAGGCGCAAGACGGATCAACGGTAGGAATAGCCAGCAACACCCGAATCGCGAATGGCGTCCTGGACACTGATGGTACCGGCGTGATCGAGGTTACGAGCGGCGCATACACCTCTTCAGCGCGGTTGGAGGATGTGACCAACCAGGGGCGGATCGAGGTGCAGAACGGACGCGGCCTGACGGTGGCTGGGACGATCACCAATGACGGGATGATCACGCTCAATCCGCAGTCGAGCAGCACCTCCTACCTGCATGTCGATAACGGTGAGACGGCGACCCTGTCGGGTACCGGCGCGCTGGTGATTGCCGGTAACAGCCTACTCAGCAATCGCAGTGGCAACAGCACCCAGGACACGGCGAACGCGATCACGCTGGTCAACGACACGGATCACACGATTCGCGGCGCCGGTGATGGCGGCGCCAGTACGTTGACGATGAACAGCAACGTCACCCTGGACAACCAAGGGACGATTCTGGCGAACAATGGCGACACGCTGAATCTGAGTGGCGGCTTCATCGACAATACCGCTGGGCAGATACGGGCAGCCCAGGACTCCACGCTGACGTTTAGCGGTACGGCTATCGATAACACCGGCGGTCTAATTCAGGCGGAGACCGGCGGTCAGGTAGGGCTTGGAAGCAATGCATCCATTCTCGGCGGCACCCTGAACACAGCAGGCACCGGCGTGATCGAGGTCACGAGCGGTTTCTACACCAGTTCAGCGCGGCTGGAGGATGTGACCAACCAAGGGCAGATCGAGGTGCAGAGCGCACGTGGCCTGACGGTGGCTGGGACGATCACCAATGACGGCACGATCACGCTCAATCCGCAGTCGAGCAGCACCTCCTACCTGCATGTCGATAACGGTGAGACAGCGACCCTGTCAGGTACCGGCGCGCTGGTGATTGCCGGTAACAGCCTACTCAGCAATCGCAGTGGCAACAGCACCCAGGACACGGCGAACGCGATCACGCTGGTCAACGACACGGATCACACGATTCGCGGCGCCGGTGATGGCGGCGCCAGTACGTTGACGATGAACAGCAACGTCACCCTGGACAACCAAGGGACGATTCTGGCGAACAATGGCGACACGCTGAATCTGAGTGGCGGCTTCATCGACAACACGGGGGGGTTGATCCAGGCGCAAGACGGATCAACGGTAGGAATAGCCAGCAACACCCGAATCGCGAATGGCGTCCTGGACACAGCGGGTACCGGCGTGATCCAGATCACGAGCGGTTCCTTCACCAATTCGGCGCGCTTGGAAGATGTGACCAACCAAGGGCAGATTGCGGTGCAAAATAGCCGAGGCCTGACAGTGGCCGGTACGCTCACCAACGACGGGACGCTCACGCTGGGTTCCGGCACGGGCACGGGCTACCTGCATGTCGATAACGGTGAGACGGCGACCCTGTCGGGTACGGGCGCGCTGGTGATCGGGGGCAATGCGTATCTTATTAATCGCAGTGGCAACGGCACCCTGGACGCTGCGAACGCGGTCACGCTGGTCAACGACACGGATCACACGATTCGCGGCGCCGGTGATGGCGAGACTCATGAGCTGAGGCTGTACTACAGCAACGTCACCCTGGAAAACCAAGGTACGATCCTGGCTCACGGTGGCGACACCCTCAATATCACTGGGGGCGGCGTCTTCACCAGCACCGGCACAGTGCGCGCCACCGACAACTCCGCCATCGAATTTGGCTCCTCCGTAACCCAGAGCAACAATCAGGCGGGCGTCCTCACCGACGGGCGCTGGGAAGCGGTCTCCACCGGCAACGGCGCAACCATCGCCCTGCGCGGCGACGCCATCACCGACAACGCCGCCGAAATCGTCTTAAGCGGCGCGGGTTCCGTGATTGGCGTGCGGCCCGGCACCTCGACCACGCAACTCACCACCCTCGAAGACAGCCTGACCACGAATCAGGCCACCGGCGTACTGCGCATCGTCGATAACCGCGACTATACCACCAGCAACGACCTGACCAACGCCGGGGTCATCCAACTCGGTGGCGGCACGCTGGACGCCAACAGCCTCACCAATACCGACACCGGTGTACTCACCGGCCACGGCACGGTCACCCCGCGCCCGGTCAACAGCGGACTGATCGAAGCCACCGGCGGCACGCTCGCCATGACCGGCGGCATTCAGGGCGGCAGCGGCACGGTGACGATCCAACCCGATGGCGCGTTAGACCTCAGCGCCGCCACTCAATCCAGTAGCGCCGATTTCCTGAACCATCAGGGCACAGCCCCCGACAGCCTGAACCTGGGGAACAATGACTTCGTCGTTTTCAAGGACTACACCAACGCCAATAGCGGGACCGGCAACAGCTTTGACGCCCGCGCCAACGTGACCGGAACTGGCCAGATCATCGGCGAGAACGCCGACCTGACCATCACCGGCGCGGTGACGCCATCCGGGTCGAACACTGTCACCCTCGATCTCGGCAATGTTCGCGGTGAAACCTCCACCACCGTCGACTACCAGATCGCCAATACCGGAACTGGCGCAGACATTCGCGGTGCCGTGCAGACGGCGGCGGGAACAGGGAACATCACCGACGCAAGACTCTCCGGCAGCGGCGTCACGGCCCAGAATTTCGGCCCTGTTGAAGCCGGGACAGACAGCGGCAACTTGTCCGTAACCTTCACCGCCACCAGCGGCGGCTCTCTGAACGGCCAAACCATCGGCGTGGTCAGCAACTTCGACAACGTCGCCGGGCAGACCATCGAAATCACCGGCATGGCCACCGCACTCGCCCAAGGCAACGCCACGCCCGCGCCCGGCCCGGTCAATCTGGGCAATTTCCGGGTAGGTCAGGATGGCGTTTCTCAGGACTTCGCCGTTGAAAACACCACCAGCGGCTCCGGCGCGGAACAGCTCGGCATCGGTACCGCCACCACTACCGGCAACTTCGCCGCCAGCAATAACCTCGGCGCGGGCCTGATCAACGGCGGAACGACCCAGGCCAATGCCCTGAGCGCCTCCGTCAGCAATGGTCAGGCCGGGGTGAATACCGGCTCTCTGGACATTCAGTACACCACCGACGGCACGCAGACCGACGCCTCGTTCACCGCGATCAACAGCAACACGCAAAGCATTGCGCTAACCGCCACCGGCTTCAACATGGCCGAGGGCAGCGCAAGTCCCGATCCGGTCGTGATCGCCAACCAGCGGGTCGGCGGCGCGGAGAGTCAGACGCTCACTGTCGCTAACACCGCACCGACCGGCGCGTTCACCGAGGGACTTAACGCCAGCTTCGGCGCCAATAGCGGCGATGCTGTCAGTAAAGAAACCACCCGCAAAGCGGGTGGTTTTGGTTAACCCCTAAAAGGGGATAGTCTGCCTTGCCCCCTGAGGAGGCAAGGGCGTCGTCCCCACAGGATGGGTTCTCACTTTAGAAATCGAAACCGCGCTGTTCGGCGTCTCTTTCCTTACGCTCTTGATACCGCACATACTTGCGAATCTTCTCGACATCCAGTCCTATCGTATCCACACAGTAGCCGCGCGCCCAAAAGTGGTTGCCCCAATAGGGTCTCCTTTTCAGTTCGCAAAACCGATTGAAGACCCGAATGGCCGTCCGCCCCTTCAGCGTTCCCACAAAGTTAGAAATCGACAACTTCGGCGGAATCATCACCAACAGATGAACATGATCCACCTGGATATTTAATTCAACAATTTCCACTTTTTGATAGTCCGAAAAGGCGTGAATACATCGCGATACCTCTTCTGCAATGTGCCCTGTGAGGACTCGATACCGGTATTTCGGAACCCAAACAATATGATACTGGCAGTGCCAGATCGTATGTGATAACTTTCTGAATCGACTCATGGTCAGTACTCCTCTCGATCTGTTGTGGGGACAACAAACCGTAGTAGTACCCCATGAGTCGATCAACTGGCAAAGCCGTTGATCTCTGACCACGCCCTAAGGGCGTGGTTTTCTACGTTGTTAATAACGGTGGGAGCATCGATCTGCTGGCGGGCGGCGGCAGCGACAGCACGTCATTAACAGTCGGCGTCGATACCTCGGCGGCGGGCGCCCGAACCGGAACCGTCACCCTGAATTACCAAACAGACGGAACCGGCACGAGCGGCTTGGGAACGTTGGATGTCGGCAGTCAGACAATCGCAGTGTCAGGCAACGTCTTTCAGGTCGCCGAAGGCAATCTGAATGTCGCCAGCTACAACTTCGGCACGGTGCAAGTCGGCCAGACCGTGAACCAGGCGCTGTCGATCAGCAACATCGCCACCGGCCCGGTGGGCTTCGTCGAAGACCTCAATGCCCGCTTTGGCGGAACCAGCGGCCAGGGCGCAGGCCAGATCAGCGGCAGCGGCAGCATCACCGGCCTGGCTGCTGGCGGCACCGACGCCAGCAGCATGATGGTCAGCGTCAATACCGCCAGCGCCGGAACCATCAACGGCGCCATCGCCGTCAATTACTTCAGCGCCGGCACGGTGAACGGCGTCAGTAACGGCCTTGGCGAACTCGCGGTCGGCTCGCAAAACTTTGGCGTCAATGGTCTGATTGAAGCCACCGCTACGGTGATTGACGCCGCCAATCCGGTGATCAACACCGTGCAGCCGATTAATCTTGGCAACGTGCGTCAAGGCGCAACCTCTCCCACCGCGTTCGTCAGCGTCACCAACCAGGCGACCGGAAACGATCAGGCGGCGCTCAACGCCACCATCAGCGGCAACGCCCCGATCACCGCCAGTGGCGGGTTCAACTTGCTTGATCCCGGTCAGACCAATGCGAGCAGCTTGCAAGTCGGCCTGAATACGGCGACAGCTGGCGCGGTCAATGGCACGGCGACGCTCAACTTGGTGTCCGACGCCAGCAACATCGGCAATTGCGCGCCCAACTGTGAAATGACGCTGGCGTCACAAAATGTGCAAGTCACTGGGGCGGTCTATCGCCTGGCCAACCCGGAAATCGACACGCCGACGATCATCCTGGCCGCCCGTGTCGGCGATGCCGCGCCAACAGCCAACGTCGGGGTCGCTAATGTCTCGCCCGACGCCTTTACCGAGGGACTGGACGCCACGATTGGCGGAACTACCGGCCCGTTCTCAACCAGTGGCGCAATCAACAATCTCGCGGCGGGCGGCAGTGATGCGGCCAGCCTGCAAGTGGCCCTCGACACCAGCACCGCCGGCAGCTTCAACGACAACGCCACGGTTGCTTTCGTCTCCACCGGCGCAGGCACGACCGGCGCCGCGGACCTGTCCGTCGGTAGTGGCGATGTCGCGCTCACTGGACGGGTCTATACCTCGGCAGACCCCGTCGTGGCGACCAACATCATCGACTTTGGCATCGTCCATGTGGGCGATTTCGCCGAGCAGGCGCTCCAGGTCTTGAACAACGCCGATTTGACCGGACTCAACGATACCCTGGCGGCCAGCCTCCTGGATGCCAGCGGCCCATTCTCCGCCAGCGGCAGTTTCGCCGGCCTGGGTGCGCAGCAATCGGATAGCGCCTCGCTGGTAGCGGGTCTGGATACCAGCAACGCTGGCGTCTTTAATGGCAACGCAACGGTCAAACTGGCCTCGCAGAACCCTGATCTCGCCGACCTGGTGTTCGACGATGTCTCGGTCAGTTTACTCGGGACGGTTAACAACTACGCGAATCCCCTCTTCGCGTTGAATTCGGGCCTGGGCGCTTTGAGCATGTCCGGACTCGATTTCACGATCGACTTGGGTTCGCTGTTTAACGACTTTGGCTCTGTCAACACCGGACTCAGCTTCAGCAACGCTGTTGCCGGTCCGGCTGATCTGCTGCGCGGCAGCTATGACCTGACGGGCGTCAGTACGCCGTTCACGCTGAGCGGGTTTGGCGACTTTGACAATCTGGTGGCCGGCGATACGATCAGCGGCCTGAGCTTCGCCTTTAACACGGCGGATCTCGGCCTCGGCAGCTTCCAGGAGACGATTACCCTGACCGCGTTTGGCTTCAACGCCAGCGGCTTCCAGCAACAATTCGACATCAATCTCAACTTCCGGGGTCTGATCCAGGATCGTGATGCTACCTCGGTCGACGAACCGCCGATGTTGTTGCTGATGCTGTTCGGGCTGGCGGGCCTTTATGGTCGTCTGCGCCTGCGGCGCGTGAATTAAGCTCGACAACGATCAGGCGCGCCTGATAACCGCTCCACCTCGATGTCGGGGTGGAGCCGTTTTTTCGTCTATCAATTAAGCGAGAACTTCTAAATGGATCATCGATTCCGTTATTGGATGCTGACTGCGCTGGCCGGTGTTTCCCTGGTGCTGGTGCTGGTCAACATCCTGTTGTACGACCGTAACCGCAATTTGCAAGCCGATATAGCGAACCGCAATCTCTACATTCAGCAAAGCCTGCAATTTGAGAACATTTATCAACCGCTGCTGCGCACCCTGGCGGATTTATCCGTTCGGCATAACGATGTCCAGTTGCGGGCATTACTGGCTGCGCAAGGTATTACAGTGAATGTAGCGTCACCGGCGCCAGCCCCCGACAAGCCTGTCGAATCCACTGAGTCCACCCAGTCCACTGAGTCTACCGAAGCTGCAAACAAAAAGGACAAGTCATGAAAGACGCGCCACAACGACCCCGGCCAGAACGCACTCTGTTTTTACCATTGGCCCTCTTTATGACCGCTTGGCTATTATGGACCGGCTTTCAGTCCGTGCAGTTGCTGCGTGAGCGCAGTAACCTGCAAACCCTGTACGCGAACCAGGAGCAAACCGTCCAGACTGCCCAGAAGATGCGTCAGCAACTCGACGCGCTGGCAGCGGGTACTCGGCGTCTGGCCAATGCTGGCCATCCTCATGCAACAGCGATTGTACAAGAATTGGCGCGTCGCGGCGTCAAGATCAATCCTTAAAGACTGTAAATCAAGCTATGTCGCGCTGGCAAGTCACTGACAAGGCGGGTGAGTGAGCCAGCGTTTGGTACACCACACAGTACCGCTCGGTCAGGCGCAGCAGGGTGTTCAATTGTTCTTCGGAAGCATCGGTGTCGAGAGTGATCTGTAACCGGATATTTTTAAAACCGACGGGCGTTTCCTTGGACAGACCCAGGGTGCCTCGGAAGTCGAGGTCGCCTTCCGCCTCAAGCATTGCGTCGCGCAGTTTGATCTCCAGTGCAGTGGCTACGGCGTTCAACGTCACTCCGGCGCAAGCGACGAGCGCTTCCAGCAACATATTGCCTGAACAGGCGCTGAGGCCATCGCCGCCAGTGGCAGGATGCAATCCAGCCACCACTGGCGCCTTGCCCGTCTCAACCTTGCAGACAACCCCTTCACCGAGACGACCTTGGGCGCGCAGCCTGATCAACGCGGCATCGGGAGCCTCGCGGTAACGTTCTTTCAGCGGACCCTGGATTGATCGTAACGCTTCAGCATTCATCAACTTCTCCTCGTAAACAGGCGCGTGTGTTCCGTTGAGTATATTCTCGTTATGTTAGCGAATATAGCTGTTTAGCCAGTAGAAGTTCATGAATTGCGCCGGCGCAATTGTGACAAGGGAAAGACCGCTGGACCTTGATCCCAGGGACGGGACGCGCTCAAAGTCGGCCCCCAGGCGTGGCCATAAACGACTTCGCAGCTGACCGGCAGCAATCCATCCGAACGGCGGTGCTGCTCATAGGCTTCCCGCACTGCTTGCCACCGTTTCCGGCTCATCAGACCCGTAGGGCGCCCCCGCGTTACATTGCGCGCGCCCAAGGCTTTGAGATCGCGCGCTAAACCGTCCATCTCGGAATAGGTTAGAGTGAGCCGCTCGACATCCATCACCGGTTCCGCCAACCGCGCCCGCAACAAGGCATCGCCAATGTCATGCATGTCGAAGAAGGCGTTAACATGGTTGTAACCATCGCTGGCGGCAACCCAACTGCGGCGGAGTTCGACCAGGGTATCCGGGCCAAGAGTGCTGAACAACAGCGCTCCACCGGGTTTCAGCACCCGGCGAAATTCCGCCAGCGCCTGATCCAGTTCAGTCACCCAGGGCAGCGCCAGATTGGAAAAGATCAGATCGCAACTGGCATTGGCCAACGGCAACGCTTCGGGTTCGCCGGTCAAACCGTACAGGGTGCGGAACCAGGGCTTCCGTTTACAGGCTTTCGCCAACATAGCTGGCGCCCGCTCCAAACCGATTACTCGCGCCCTACGGTATTTCTTCATCAGAGCCAAGGTGATAACGCCGGTTCCACATCCGACGTCGAGGATAAGCTGCGGTTGCAGTTTGATCAGGTCCAGACGCTCCAGCAAGCGCCCGCCCACTTCACGATGCAGAAACGCCGCTTCGTCGTAATCCGCCGCCGCCCGCTCAAAAGCGCGCCTTAACTGATTTCGGTCGGGCGCAAACAGCAAGCCTTCACGGTCGTCATGCATCGAGAAACGCCCGTAGTTCAGTAATAAATTCCGGCAGGTGCGCGAAGAATGGCGCGTGTCCAGCCCGGGGGAATACCCGCAACCGAGCGTCCGGCAACTGTTGCAGCATCGCCTCTCCGGTTTTCGCCGGAACCAGTTGATCACGCTGTCCCATTAGGAGCAGGGTTGGGCAAGCGATTTTTGCTAAGCTGGCGCGCAGATCGCTGGTTTCCAGAATCGCCAATCCATCCTCCAGAGCCGCTACCTCGGGTTCGCCGTGTTGGAATAGCATGGCCTTGAGTTGCCTCAACTGGGCGCTGGCCTTGTCGCTGCCGTGAACTTCCAACGCGATGAAGCGCTTGAGCACTACCCGGTAATCTTCGCGCAACTCCTCAGCGAAGCGCTGTAAAACCGACCGGGCGATGCCTTGTGGCCAATCGGGGCGCTGGATAAAGCAGGGCGTACTGTTGACCAGCGCCAGTTGGCGGACCCGCGCCGGGTCTGTCAAGGCGACCTGCTGGGCGATCAGTCCTCCCAGCGACCAACCGACCCAGGCCGCTCGCGCAGGCGTTGCCGCAATCACGGCTTTTGCCCAATCGTCCAGGGTGTGACCTACTTCGGAGCCTCCCCGGCTGTAACCGTGGCCCGGCAAGTCCAGCACTGTGACCCGGTAGTGATCCACCAAGCTTTCGGCAACATCCTCCCAGACGCCAGAATGCATGCCCCAACCATGCACCAACACGACATCCGGGCCTGCGCCAGCAGTGTGTGTATAGAGCGTAAACATTCACCTCCTTCCTTTGTTAAATGAGGGGGAATAAATTAACAACAGCCGACATCCGGCACTGCGTTCTGCTCGGCGACCACCGACTGCGTGACCCGGTTGCGGCCTTCCTTTTTGGAGCGATAAAGAGCTTGATCGGCGCGCCGCATGAAATCGCTGCTCTCTTCATCCCGGTCCAGCATCGCTACGCCGAAACTGGCGGTCACTCGCCCGATCTGTCCCACGAGCGGTTGGGACTCTAACTGCTGGCGGATGCGCTCCGCGCAAGCGACCGCGTTCTCCAAGGAAATATCCGGCAACAGAATGACAAATTTCTCACCGCAGAGACGCGCCGCTAGGTCGCTTTGCCGGCAATGCTCGCGCAATAACAACGCAAAGCGTTTCAACACTTCATCGCCCAGGGCATGACCGTGATGATCGTTGACATCCTTGAAATGATCTATATCGGTAATCAGAAGACACAATAAATGATGGTAACGCTGGCTGCGCTCGACTTCAGCCGTCAGCGCTTCATCCAGTCGCTGCTGGTTGCCGACGCCGGTCAGCGAATCAGTCTGCATCAATTCCCGGATCGTCGCCTCATTGCGTTTCAGTCCCCGGCTCGCTCGCAGTAATTGACGCTGGGTCTCCGCCAGTTCCTCGTTAAGCTGCATCACCGTAGCGCCCAGCATCTCTAAGCCTTCCACATCATATTCAGCCGCCACCAGCAACCGCCCCTCTTGCCAGCGATAAATATGTCCTTGCAGAGAACGGCAAGGCTGATCCTCAAGAGCGACGTTCAGAATGCCACGGTATAGCAACAACGCACCGCCATGATATGGCACCAGCGCCTGTACATCTTCCAAGCGTGGGTTGACGAACAGCGAACGGACATTCCAGGGCTGGCCAGAGGCTTCCAGCAGCGGCACCAGTCGCAGAAAGCTCCGGTTAGCAGCCAGCACGTTGCCATTTTCATCAAGCAGCGCGATGACTACACTGCCCAGTTCCTGCAGAAACGGCGGTAATCCGATATCTTCCAGGGAACAAACCAGGCCATTCATACAGAAAAGTCTGCTAAATGAGTGCGCCAAGCAGGGGATGTCCTTGGTCATCCAGAGGAATATCGACCCATTCATCCCGGTAAATCCGGCGTAGATCGAGAATGGACCAGGGAATCAGAATCAGCGCCGCCACAATCCAGGCCAACAAATGCCACCACCACCCACCACCGGGGATAAAAGTGGCAATGACAATAAAAAATCCCGTAATCCCGTAAAATCGATAAGCTGCCTGTTGAGTATAGTGGCCTACCTTGGGATTCGGGTGATGGCGATTCATGGCGTAGACCAGCATCGATGCGCCAAACCAGAAAATCAGCAGCGGAAATGGAATCAAAATAGCGATCACATTGCCATAATTCATCAGGGTAGAGGCCCGTTTAGCGGAGGACCCACGGGCGATCTTGCCCAGCACGGTGTCTTCGCTCTGTTCAGGAATATGCATAATTCTAATCCTTAGCTTATGGAAACAATAAGTTCAGACAGTTTTTGAAGGGGTACGGTCGGGTAGCGGCACCGAATTATTTTCGGATAAGGCGAAGGAGCAAACCCAAGCCGAATCCGGGGGATGACCGATGCCGCTGCTCGGAAGTGTACTGTCGAATTTGAAATTGAGCCAACCGTTTCAGAATTTTCTGAACAGGTTGTTGCCCCTGCTGTCGATCGTCCTTGGGCAGGCGACGTCTCGTCATCTTTTGTTTGGAAGTCAATTCGCACAATTCTGAGAACAAATCAATGGATCATTTAACTGAATATGTAAAGAATCAAATATGGTTACTTGAATATCCAGTCCGATTTGGAGGAATGGATTTATTTGGGCGCACTACAATTCTGAGGTTGGAAAACGGAGAATTAATGATTCACGATCCTTGTAAAATCTCCAATTCAGTTAAAAGACAAATTGATAAAATTGGGGTCGTAAAGTACATAATCGCGCCTGGTTATTATCATCATTTATTCGTTAAAGACTTCCAAGAGAATTATCCCACTGCAGAAACATTCTTATGCTCAGGATTAGAGAGAAAGCGGCCAGATATTAAGTTTGAATGGATTCTCGGAAATAAGCCAGACCATAGATGGGAAGATACTGTTGACCAAGTCATGGTGCATGGAACGAAGTACATGTGGGAAGTGGCTTTTTTCCATAAGCCATCCCAGACGCTTATTCTCGTTGATTTACTTGAAAATATCGGAGACGATTATAGACACAAAGCGGGTTTATTGCTGCAGTTCTGGTGGAAAGTAATCTTTAGAATGTGGAACAATCCAAAGGCTGCGCCTGAATATCAAATGGGCTGGGGAAATAAGGCGGCAGTAAAGATCGCCTTAAAAAAAATTCTTAGTTGGGACGCGAAAAGAGTGATTATCGCACATGGTGAGAATATAGAAGAACATGTAAGAGAAACACTTGCAAGGGCATGGGAAAAGTTGCTATAGCGGTCCTCTACAGATGAGCCGAATTTCACAAGAACCCTCGAAGAACCATTTTTACCCATACTTTTAAATTCAATAGCCTTGTATAGGGCTATTCTATTCGGCTACCACGCTCGTGGAGTAAAGGCCGAATCATTCTGAATCGTGGCGGAATCGCCCGTGGCCCGGATGCTGAACAGTCCGCGCTTGATCGCCATCGCCTCGACGCTGGCGTCCGCCGTGAGCCACGCCATCGCGCCATAAATCCGGTTGTGGGCATACCGGGGTAGCCATTCCTTGAGATGATCCAGTTTGCTCAGGAAGGTTTTCACATCGTCCGGGCGCAACGTCGTTTTGACTTCCACCACTACGATCTCATCGCCATTATGGGCAATAATGTCGAACTCATAGTTTCCGCCGACCGGGTGGCGGCCCTTGATGCGGCTGGTAGTGTCGGTGATGGCAATCCCTCGGGCCACCAGCAGGTTCACCAGATCCCCCTCGACCAGCGATTCCATCAGCCGGCCCCATTGACTGGTGAACAGCGCTTCAAGGGCTTTAGTGGCTTGGGATTGCTCTTTCAACAATCGCTCGGTCTCTTGAAACTTTTGGTCGGTCTCCTGGAATCGTTCTTTGAGCAACCGATCCGTTTCCTGAAACTTCCGATCCGTCTCCTGGAATCGTTCTTTGAGCAACCGATCCGTTTCCTGAAACTTCCGATCCGTCTCCTTTTGCGCGTCCAGCAATTCCTTAATACCTCGGTTCGTGTCCTGAAACTTCCGATCCGTCTCGCGGAACAATTCTAAAATCTCTTCATAAGTTGTTGCCATCGTCATTCTCTCTTCCACTCAATGTGAACAGTATACGCCGTATCGCACCTCCATAAAAAATCACCCCAGTCTCCCAGCACAGTTCATCTACTCTCGTTCTCTGTTCCCTTCTTTGAAAAAGGGGGTCGGGGGGATTTAGTTGCCAAAAAGAGACTTCACAACCTACGAAGCTACGCAGCTTTTTTTACAGGCTCAAGCGTTGCGCGTTTGCTGATATGCAGAATTTCGATCCCCATCAGGCGTCCTTGTTCGTCAAAGTCAGCAATAATCCCTGCTTGTATCGGTTCGGATCGCTCTACATGGCCTTCAATCAATTCAAGATAAGCGGCATCTGCTTGGGGATCAAATTCAATTTTCATAGATCCTTCACCTCATTATCAAAATAGGCAGTCACAACCACATGGGGATTAGCGGTTTCGTTGTAGATGACACGCAAGACACGAAAACCTCGTTCAGCAATAGGCCGCAGAACATGCACCACGTTTCCATCATCAAGATCAGATTCTATCCTTGCCGGATATTCTAAAGCGTCTTTAATCCATTCCAGGTTAATTTGACGTTTTAAAATCCGCCTTTCGTGCATGGTCGGTCAATACAAAATCCATGTTAATAATCCACAATTCTTTGGATAGAAAGTAACCGTTCAGCCCCCCCTTTGAAAAAGGGGGGCTGGGGGGGATTTTGTGCAATAGACCGCAACCTCACCAACGCGGCTACAAGACGCCTAAGTGTTTCTTAATATGACTTGCCAAGTGTTCGTCAATATCGGCGTGTCTGGGTACGGATTGTTTTTGGCCGGTTGCTGGATTGAGGTAAATATCGTGGCGCCCGCCGTGCCGATGTAGAACACAACCCGCCGCTAATAACGCACGGATCAGCTCATTACGCTTCATAGGTTAATTCTTTAATTCCATGATCCTCCGGCACATCATCCAAAATCATAGCTCGATAGGCATCGAGAAGATTTTCTTCAAGCTCTTCGAGTGTTTCACCTTGCGTCATAATTTCCGGGTGTTCAAGTAGTTTACCCAACCAAAAGTGTTCGCTTTTCCAGTAGATGACGGTCAGTTTATGGTTCATCAGATTGATCTCGATTTAAAACTGTGGTCTATCCCCTATTTCCCAAAAAGACAACCCCCCCGCCCTATTCATCACAGGGCGGGGGGGTCTGTTTACAACCCTTCAATCAGGTCTTAGTCGATACAGCCTGACAAACGCTAAGACATTAGACAAATGTAAAGTCACCCAGAACCGGTATGGTCCCTCCGGTCAATCCAGTCAACTCAATGGCAAGATCGCCACTGTTAAAGCTACCGTCCTTGTTAGCATCCACATAAACCCACGTGTCAGCACCATCATCGACAATGACTACTGCGCGTTGATCTGCGCCTGCACCGAAGAAATTTGCTTCCTTGCCCGCTGCCAGCACACCCGTAGTCACATCAATGTCAGCCGCTGCACCAACCTTCAAGGCACTGGTCAAAGCGCCGGTGAACCCAAAAGCCTTCAGGTCAATCTTGTCCTCAGTCGTCGTGAAGTTAGCGATTTTATCAAAGTTGTTTTCACTGTTGGTCACGCCTACATTGGATTGACCCGCAGCGGTATAAATCAACTTTTCCACCTGACCAGCCGCCGTCAGGGTGATCGCGTCACCCCCAGCGCCGCCGGTGACGAGAATATCGCCAGTCACTGTAGCGCCCGTCAGGTCCAGCAGGTCGTTACCAGCCCCCAGCTTGAAGGCTACGCCGTTAAGCGCCGTGAAGACATCAGCACCCGTGGTCAATTCAACCTTTTGCGTAGCCGCAGAGGCGTCGAACAGCACCAAAGCCAATGTTTCCAAGTTGGTGATGGCGAGCTGACCAGAACCGGCATGAACCGCAACCGTAGTTGCAGCTGCGTCCGTCAGTTGTGCAATCGTGTGCTTAACATCGCCGCTGGTAGTCCCCTTGTCAGAGGTCAAGTTGACCGTCTCGATGTCGTTGATGACCAAGTTACCCGTGGTATCGAAGGCCGCCTTGTTCTTGATCAGAACATCGATCGTATCGTTCGGGCTACCAGCGCCCGCGCCATTAACATTGATAATCAAGTCACCCGTTACCTGCAATGCACCCGCAATCGAAGCGTCAATCTCAATGCTTGCGCCTTTAGCGAGGTTGTTAATAATTACCTCGTTACCGGCTGTCGCGTTCGTAGGAGCGCTTACCTGTACCTTGGTGATGCCAGTCAGCTTCGACAGGTTGTAGGTATTCGCGTTGGCATCAGCGCCACCCACGTCCAAGGTCTGGAAGTTGGTGACTTTCAAGCTATCCACCAATGACGTGCCGGTAGTAATGCCGATGGTATTAACGCCCGCACCGCCTGCTAACGTATCAGCGGTCGTTAGGCTGGCGCCCATTTTAAAGGTGTCATTGCCCGAGCCGCCAGTTGCCATCAAAGTGCCCGTAGCGCTCACATCCACCGATACGCCGCCGCTATTGCTGGTTGCGTCAACCGTGGTGACGGTCGCGGCAAGCGGAGCTACAATAGCAATAGAACCCGCACCGGAAAATTCCACGGTTTTGGTGGTGTTCAGAGCAGCACCGAAACTATCCCACAGGGTGGTAACCTTATTAACGCCAGTTCCAACGAATTTCAGCGTCTCAAACTCGTTAGCTAAACTTGTGTCGCCTACCGCCAAGACACCAAGCGTGGCGCCATCCAGGGCGATAGTAATCGCATCATTTGCGCCGGAAACCAGGCTGTCCTTAAACGCAACCGCATAATAACTTGCACCAGTAATTTCGCCCTTGACGCCGACAATTGCCTGTTCCTGAACATTGGTGACGAGCACGCCGCCCGCATCCGTAGAACGTTCGTTCCAGATCTCGGTTGTACCCGTTGCATTCACCATATTAACAACAGTGCCGCCCATGGCGAGACCCTGGATGAACACCTTTTCCACCGAGGTCAGGTTCGGTGTGACGCTGACAGCGGCACCACTACCCTCCGATGTGAACTTGAGAGTGTCAGTACCCTTGCCTGCATTAATGCTATCAGCGGAACCTAGCGTGTTGCTACCACCGGCGGAACCCGATCCACCGATAATCGTGTCATCGCCATCAGTGTTTGTGGTGCCCAGCGAACCGATCAGTCCCGGAATAACGTCAGTGCTGGTAGTGAGCGCAAAAATTTGGCCCTCTGTGCCACCGCCACCGCCCGGCGTGGAGAAGTTCAAGTCAGTGCCACTCAGACCGGCAAAGTCATTCCCGACCAGGTCTTCAACCACACCCGCGCCCATCGTGACCGTATAGCTGCCATTAGCCTTCAGATCGGCTGTCGGGTTGATGGTCATCTTCGCACCGCTGAAGGTCACCTGCGAGGTATCGGTGACACTGATCGTGCGGGTATCGGTTCCATCGGCGCTGTTGGCGATGATGATATTTCCCGTCCCCGCCTTCACTGTCTCGGAGAAGTTCATCACGATATTGACGCCCACCGCTACATCGGTGGCGCTATCCGCCGGTTCAGTACTCATCAAGATCGGCGCGGTCGTATCGCCCTGCGTGGCCTGGTTGGCCAGCGCCACCGCTGGATTGCCTGCCAGATCCTGCAATTGCTTGCCCGTATCCGCATTCGGCGTGTAGGACACCGTCACGGTACCCGTCGGAGCCGCCGCCAGCGCCAGCGTCACCGAGGAGCCGCTGATGGTCACTGAGTTGACGCTAACAGCCGTCGTCCCATTCTGCGTCACTGCAAAATCGGTGGGCAGCGGCAGTTTAGTGGCGTCCAGGTTCTCGTTGTAGGCCAGAATGATCGAAGTCGGCCCAACCAGCGCCGAACTCAGGGCCGGCGGCGTAACATCGGCTACGGTCAGGACCACATCGACCGCCGTCGAGGTATTGCCTGCCCGGTCGGTCGCGGTAACACCCAGGGTAAAGGTATCAGGATCGACCGTGGCGCTGTTGGACGCCGCGCCCGCTGCTGCGCCCGCCGCCGTCAGGCTGATGTTGCCGTCGGCGTCAATCTCGAAATAATGGTTGTCATCGCCGCTAACGATGGCGAAGCTCTCAATGCCGCTGCCGCCCACGTTATCCGCTGCATCTAAGGTAAGCAGGATCGCATCAGCGGTGGAACCCTCGGAGTAGGTCGCTGTTTGATCGGCGTCGATAGTCGGAGCCGTGGTGTCCAGCGGCAGGTCGATGATAGACGCATCCAGCGTCGGGTTGTCCGCCAGCCAGGTCGTCGCCTCTTCCGGCGTGATCACCGGATTCGGCATGCTGTTGTCATTTGCAATGAAGAGGATAAAGCTATCCAATGCCGCGCTTTGGTTGGGAATCGCGCCCTGGTTTTCCTCGGTATTAGCGAAATCAACCAGCACCGCGCCGCGGCTTTGGCCACTGTTCAGCTCATTCACCCAAAAATTGAATCCCGCCAGATCCGGGGCGCGGTTCAACATGTTGTCATACAAAGCGGTCACGAACTGTTCGTTGGTCAGTGCGGCTGGATACTTCGCCTGAAACTCGTCCGACGCCACGAAGAAGTCGCCGATCGCATCGAGATTACCCTGGAACTGCGCGAAATCTCCCTCCCCCGCGATGAATACATTGGTCCAGAAAATCAGACCGCCAAGGTCGCCATTATCCGTCGCCGTCGAATCCGGCACCGGCGTCCGCCCGAAAGCAGCAGCATAGAACCAGCTAATGGTTTTAGCGTCTTGAGTTTGAAAAGCCATATTAACTTACCTCACCGTTGTAGGAAAACAACAACCTAAAAATTTCGTGGTGAAACACACCCGCAAAGACTACCCCATGAATCAATACGGATTCAAGGAAATGAGACGATGACTCGTAAAAAAACACCAATAACCCACGCCATACCTCTAATTCTCGCAGATTCACCAAGGTCTAGTCGTCTCGGGTCGGGCGCATCGTGAAAAAAAGATACAAACTTGTTGTTATGTTGCTTGAAAACTACGATCACGTCAAGTTTACTGCAAAAGTTTGTTGCGTCAAGGTGGAATCCCCCCTTGCCCCCTTTTACAAAGGGGGAATTGCGTCGGCGTTCCTTTTTGCAAAGAGGGGAATTACGTTGACGTTCCCTTTTGCAAAGGGGGAAATACGCCAGTCGGCTTCTGACAAAGGGGCAATCCTGCGCGGTAACGGAAGATTGTGCCACACCATCCTGAACCTGCCCTGAATTGACGCTTACCATAAGGCATAATCATAGCATAAGAAATGGGAATCGCCGCTGGTTGTGTTGCCAAAAAGACGGCAATCTAACCTTGTATCTACGCTACTCTGAAGCCCCTTCGCGAAAGGGGAAATTCACGGATCGCCTTAGCTGTACGAAAACGCTTCTTAGCGCCTTAATGGTTCATCCGTTTCAACTTGCACCGTGGCGATCTTAACTGGAGTCCTCATGCCTCGTCGCTTATTACTGATTTGCATCTTGATGGTTGGACTAAACGCCAGCACCTGCGCGACCCAGGAGTTTAAGACAACCCCGATTACGTTGGCCGATCAGGTTAGCGTCGGGGAAGTTTACGCCGGGATTCGCCTGCTGGGTGCATTGCGGTTGGCCAATACCGAAATCAATGGACAACGGTTGTGCGGTCTATCGGGATTAGCCTGGGACGAGGACGCCAGCATTCTGTATGCTCTCTCCGACTTTGGCGCCCTGTTTCACTTGCGACCGGAATTCAGCGAGCAGGGCTATTTGACGGGAGTTCAGTTGATGGCGGCTTATCCTCTGCGGGACAGCCGTGACCAGCCATTGCGATTTCCCTACAACGATGCCGAAGGTCTAGCCATACGCAATGGCGAAAACGCCATTCAGAACGACACAGAATTGCTGGTCTCCTATGAAAGAAGGCCCAGAGTGGTTCGCTACACGCCAACCGGCCATCGGCAGGGTGACGAAAAATTACCCGCGCCGCTCAGGAATCGACGCCACTATCGCGATGAAAATCAGGCGTTGGAAGCCATCACGATTCACCCACGCTGGGGGCCGTTGGTCGGAACGGAAGTGTCACTACGCAACGAGCCGTCGGATCAGGTTCGCCTCTTTCAACTCGATGGTGGCCGCTCCTGGAGCTATCCTCTCGGTCCTGCGCCGGAAAGCGCGCTGGTCGACATGGCGGCTCTGCCGGATGGCAGTCTTCTGACCCTGGAACGGGCCTTTGTCGCGCCTTTACGTCCCCTGATTATCAGTCTGCGCCGGACCGAATTGCCCACGCCGGGAAAAGCAGCGCTACTGAATGTCGCCAATGTGGCGGTTTTCGATAGCAGTCAGGGCTGGTTGCTGGACAATTTCGAGGGTCTGACCCGTCACCGGGAGCAGCGATTTTTCATGATCAGCGATGATAACTGCAGCGCCTGGCAATCGACCTTTCTGGTTTATTTCGAGCTATTGCCCGTTCCCCAGGAAAAAGCGCCGCGCTGAACGTAAGCATTCACCTCCCCCTTTGAAAAACGTAAGCATTCACCTCCCCCTTTGAAAAACGTAAGCATTCATCTCCCCCCTTTGAAAAAGGGGGGTCGGGGGGGATTGCGCATGGTTGGCAGCGCCTCTGGTGATCGACAAGCCGCAACATAACCCCGGATTGCCCAATGCTGCACAGCGGAATTGGTTGACAAGGGGTATGGCAGGCTTCAATATGCTGCGCTTAAATTAACAGGGAGCTATTTCCGGTTTCCATTGATCGTCAGGTTTATAAAACCAATACGCCTTATGCATTTGTATCGAATGCTTGCGCCAGGCAAGGCGTGATTCGATCCTCGTCAACCGTGAAATAGGCTGGAAAAGCCAGCTAAAGTGAATGTCAACGGCGGCCAGTGCGCCAATTCGCGCATGACAGAATCCGCCGGGACGCCAGAAAGGGTCTCGTGGCCCTGAACATCGGCGACGGTCGGAACGCTGTTTTTTTGGCCGTCGAATGCAGTTGATCAATAAGCAAATAATCTGAGGAGGAGTATCTCAATGTCCCGAGTTGCAGTGGTTACTGGTGGTATCGGTGGTTTGGGCACGGCGATGTGCAAGGCGCTGGTTGAACAGGGCCGGAAGGCGGTAGCGGTTGATTACAGCGGTCTCTCCGCGGAAGTCGTGGACAAGTGGAAGGCCGACCGCAAGGCCGAAGGTCTGGATATCCCGGTCTATCTGGCTGACGTTACCGATTTCGATTCCTGCGCCGAAGCGTGCAAGAAGATCGAAGCGGAAGTCGGACCGATTGAAATCCTGGTCAACAACGCCGGCATCACCCGTGACGCCATGTTCCACAAGATGACCCCGGAACAGTGGCATGCCGTCATCAACACCAACCTGAACAGCATCTTCAACATGACCAAGCAGGTCTATGGGAAGATGGTGGAGCGGAACTGGGGCCGCATCGTCAATATTTCTTCGGTCAATGGCATCAAAGGCCAGGCCGGTCAGGCTAACTACTCCGCAACCAAAGCGGCGGTTTATGGCTTCACCAAGTCATTGGCCCAGGAATGCGCCAAGAAGGGCGTCACCGTCAACTCCATTTCTCCGGGCTACATCGGCACCGAAATGGTGCGGGCCATCCGCGAGGATGTGCTGGCGAAAATCGTCGGGACCATTCCTGTCGGTCGTTTGGGCGAACCGTCCGAAATCGCTCGCACGGTTGCCTTCATGACTGCCGAAGACGCCGGTTTCCTGACCGGCGAAGACGTTACCGTTAACGGCGGCCTCTACTTCCGCTAGATCATGAACCGGGCGGCGCCGCCTCTCCGGTGGCGCCGCGCCGCTTTTCTGCATGTCCCGCCATGAGTGAACCGCGTATTATCAAGAAATACCCGAACCGCCGACTCTATGACACGGCCGTCAGCAGCTATATTACCCTGGAAGATGTCAAGCAACTGGTGCTGGATCGCGCCAATTTTCATGTCATTGACGCCCGGACCAATACCGACATCACACGCGGAATTTTACTACAGATCATCAGCGAGCAAGAGGAACAGGGCAACCCGATTTTCACCACGGAAGTCTTGGCGCACATCATTCGGTTTTACGGCGACACGCTGCAAGGCATGATGGGCAATTATCTGGAGAAAAGCCTACAGGCGTTTGTGGATCAACAGCACCTGTTTCGAGAACAGATGCGCACGTTTATCGGCAAGAATCCGCTGGCGATGATGACCGAACTGGTGGAGCATAATCTGTCGCTCTGGAAGAGCGTCAATGAACAGCTCCAGAAACCCTATCCGCCGTCCGCCGTCGGCGAATTTTCACCGCTGGTTCGACCAAACCCCACGCCGTCAGGAAATCCAGTGAACCCGGCGTCATCCTCGGCAAAGCCCGAAAAAGAACGTAAGAGTAATAAGAAAGATAAAAGCGTCTGAATTCTATTCACTACAGCGGTACGCGGCGCGTACCCTACTCTTGAATGATCGGTATCAACGTCGTCGATGTAGTCGATGTAGGGTACGCACCGCGTACCTTGGAATGCAGGCTAAACAGGTTGCCAGACTATAGCACCTTAACGCGCCAGCAACCAGGCGGCAATCGCTGGCGGCACTTCCCGCTGGGCGCGGGCGCTGACATAGATGCCGATGTGACCGCCCCGGAAGGAGAACTCCGAATAGTCCCGGCTTCCGCAACAGTCCGCTAACGCCCTGGACGCCGACGGCGGCACAAGATGATCCTGGGTAGCGTAAACATTGAGCACCGGCATGACGACCTCATGCAGATCCACGCGCCGGTCGCCAATCACGACTTCGCCCTTGACCAGCTTATTCTGTTGAAAGAAATCTTTAGCGAACTGGCGAAAGGCTTCCCCAGCCTGATCCGGACTGTCGAAAATCCATTTTTCCATGCGCAGAAAGTTTTTCAGCGCCTGCGCATCGTCGAAAGCATCGGTCAAATCGACATACTTTTGCCCGGCTAGGCGAAAGGGACTCAATGACAGGAAAGCGAAATTGAGCATCTGGCCTGGCAGATTGCCGAGGGTATCGACCAGCAGATCCACATCAACGTACCGGATCAGTTGACTCAGTAAATTATCCGGAGTCTGGAAATCCACGGGCGTCACCATCGTGACCAGATTGCGAATTTTCGCCGGGTAAAGCGCAGCGAAGCAAAGACTCAGCGCGCCGCCCTGGCAGACGCCCAGCAGGTTAATGACGTCCGTTCCATGACGTTCGCGCAGAACCTCCACGCAGTGGTCGATATAGCGATGGATGTAGTCCGCCAAGGTCAGACTCCGATCACCGGCGTCGGGATAACCCCAATCGATCAGATAAACATCCAGTCCGGCGTCCAGCAATCCCCGAATCATCGAGCGATCTTCCTGCAAATCCATCATATAGGGCCGATTGACCAGCGCGTAGACGATCAGCAGCGGCACAGGATGTAGATTCTGCGCCCGGGGTTGATAGCGGTACAGGGTCAGCTTGTCTTCCTGGTAAATCACCTCGCGCGCCGAGACCCCGGATTCGATCTCGCCCAATCCGGCCAGTACCCGGGAACCTTGCGTCAACCGGGCGCTGAAGGCTTCGATTTCCGTAGCGATCTGTTCAGAGGTCAATCCGATCATGGCGCAGTCCCCCGGCGCTGGTAACAATGCAGCAGGCTGTTGATGAGACGGCCGTTGAGAACCGCATAGGTGGAGCTGCGCAGCATTCGACCGTAGGTTTCTTCATTGCAGTCCACCCACAGGTTATATAACTCGCGCAGGCTGGCAATTGTCTTTCCGGCAGCGGCGAATTCGTTGAGCTTCTCCTCCATCCGATCCAGCGCTTCACGGGCCGCGCCTTGCAGCAAATCCAGATATTCCATCTGGGTGCGTTGATAGGAGCGCCAGGATTCGGATTGCCGCAGCTCCTCGGGAATGGTTTCCGCCGCCATCCCCAGCGAAGCGACGGTTCCACTCCAGGTTTCGGCAATTAAAAGCCAAAACCGGGCCAGTTCGGGATTAATCTTCGGATCCTCGGCAGACTGGGCAATCGCGGCCTTGAGTTCAGTGAAATGCTGCTGTAACGCCGCACCCCAATCGGTTTGTTCATCCACCTGCGCATTCAGCCGGTCGGTAAATTGACGGATCTGCTCGCCAAAGGCCAGATAGGCGCGGGCCTGCCTGAGCGCCAGTTCAATATCGAATTGGCCCGTATCGGACGTAGAAGTCGGTTCGGTCTGCTCGGTTTGCTCAATCATGGCAACGGGGAATTCTGGATTGATTGGGGTAATCACTGGAGTATAGACGAGTCATTTCGCTATCGCCGGTTTTCGCTCAGGGTGTCGTTGATTTAGAGACTGGCAGGTCTTGAGCCAGGGCTTCCGCTTTGAACAGTTTCAGCCGGGCGCGCAACTGCGCCTCCTGATTCGGGGACAATCCTGGATTGCGTAAACCGGCCTCCAGTTGATCCACTGCCGCCAGCAATTCGCCATTCAGGTAGTAATATTCAGCCATAGTTGCGTAAGTCGCCGCCCGGTCCCCTGCTCGTTGCGCCGCCTGCGCATAGGTGGCGTACAGCTGCGGATCGTTGGGATGGCGGCGCAAATGCGGCTGTAGCAATTGCATGGCGCGTTGGGGATTGCCCTGGGTGGTCAACGCTGAGCCATAGTGCATTGCCAAAGTAAAGTCATCAGGATAAAGCCGACAGGTGTCTTCAAACAAGCGCCAGGCTCGCGCCCGGTCGCCTTTAGCCAGGGCGATTTCCGCAGCCTCGATGCGGAACGCCAACCGGTCTGGATTATTGCGCAGCAGGCGGGCGACCTGCTGCTGGGCGTCGTCGTAACGACCGGCCTGACGCAGCGCCAGGGCGTAGGCGTAGCGCTCGGCCATTTCATTAGTAAAATCACCTCGGGTCAGCCGGGTTTCCAATTCGCGGATCAGCGTATGGGTATCCTCGGTCACCAATACTTGGGTTCGGGCTTTGGCCAATGCATAGGCTTGGCGGTCACGCGGAGCGGCTTGGCGCACCGGCGGCAGAAGGATGCGGTCCTGCGTATCGGCGGCGCGGTTTTCCGGACGGGGATGGGTCAACAGCATTTCGGGAATCTGGTTGCGCGCTTCCCCACTGGATAAACGCTCCAGTTTGCCAAAAAAGTCAGTCATCCCTTTGGGATCAAAACCCGCCTTGGCCAGAAATTGCATGCCGATGCGGTCGGCTTCCTGTTCGTTGGCGCGCGTAAAACTGATTTGATGCTGGGCGCTGGCGGCCATGGAACCGACCATCGCCGCCTGGCCGACCTGACTGCTGCCGGATGCGGCCAGTGCTGCGCCCGCCAGCATAGCCGCCGCCATCGGCAAGCTCAGGCGCTGCATATCGGCCATAGCGCGGACAATGTGCCGCTGGGAGACATGGGCGATTTCATGGGCGATCACTCCGGCCAGTTCGTCTTCACGCTGGGTCGCCAGCAACAGGCCGGCATTGACGCCAATGAAGTTATGCGGCAATGCGAAGGCATTGATGCTGGAATCACGCACCATGAAAAAAGTGTAGGGCGCGCCATTCTGGTCGGCGTAGGTGACAATGCTTTGGCCGATCGAGTTCAGATACTGAGTCAGTTGCGCGTCATCCAGCACTGCGCCGCGATCACGCAATTTCCGCATGATTTCCAGGCCCAGTTTCTGTTCGTCATTGGCGCCGAAATAGACGCTGGATGGATCGCCGATATCCGGCAACAGAATCGACTGCGCCGTCGCGGGCGCGCTGGGCGTCAGGCTTAGAATCAGGCTCAGCATTAGAGGCGGCAAGCGATGCGACATAGCATTTCCACAAATCGGCAATGAGATTCCTGTCAGACTCGATAGCCGGCTCCAGGGTTCCAGGATTTGCACCTGGAGAATAGACATGCTTGAATGATAGTAAGACTTTTGGAGAATTTTCCGCCGCCATGACCGTCATTGATGCTGAACTCGATACATCGGGGCTGAACTGCCCGTTGCCGATTCTCAAAGCCAAGAAGGCGCTGGCGGGTTTGCAGGGCGGACAAACGTTGCGCATAACCGCTACCGATCCGGAGTCGGTTCGGGATTTTGCAACCTTCAGCCAACAGTCGGGCCATGAATTGCTGGAGGTGCAGGAGACGAACGGACAATTCTTTTTTCTACTGCGCAAGCGTATGGATTGATGAATCCAAATTACCTGGTTGAGGTGAGAACGCTATGGATCTGATCGGATTTCTGTTAATTGGCTTGGTGGCGGGCTGGATTGCCACGAATTTCATGCGCGGCAGCGGCATGGGACTGGGCGGTAATCTGGTGATTGGCGTGGTCGGCGCGTTTGTTGGCGGATTTCTATTCCGCCTGATCGGCTTCGCCGCTGTGGGTCTGATCGGCCATCTCATCACCGCAACCGTGGGGGCGATGGCTCTGTTGTACGTGGTGCGGGTTTTGAAGAAAGCTTAAAGGTTTATCACAGTCATGGATGCACTCTGGCTTGCACTCGCCTTCCTATTGGGGCTACTTTCCCGCCATCTGGGCCTACCGGCGCTGGTCGGTTATCTGGCTGCCGGATTCGCGCTGAACGCCTTTGGTCAGCAAGGCAGCGCATTGCTCGACCATATCGCCCATGCCGGCGTATTGCTATTGCTGTTCAGCGTCGGTTTAAAACTGCGCATCAAAAGTCTGGCCCGTCCCGAAGTTTGGGCCGGGGGGTTGCTGCATCTGATCATCAGCGGCGTTCTACTGGGGCTGGGGTTCTTGGCGGTGGTCACTCTGCCCGCTTGGCAAGCATTAGTGCTGGCGACGACGCTGGGGTTTTCCAGTACGGTGCTGGCTGCCAAGACGCTGGAAGAAAAGGTCGAACTGCGCGCTTTTCATGGCCGGCTGGCGATTGGCATTCTGATCATTCAGGATCTGGCGGCGCTGGCGTTGATGGCTTTTGCCGGAGCTGCGGCGCCGTCGCCTTGGGCATTGCTGGTGCTGGGACTGCCGTTGCTACGACCGCTGGTGACCAAAATTCTGGACTGGAGCGGCCACGATGAACTATTGGTGCTCTACGGTCTGGCGCTGGCGCTGGTCGTAGGTGGACTGGGTTTCGAGCATCTGGGACTGAGTTCGGAACTGGGCGCGCTCCTGCTTGGCGTATTGCTGGTTGGCCATCCCAAGGCTGCAGAATTGGCCCGAGCGGTCTGGTCGCTCAAGGAAGTGCTGCTGGTGGGTTTTTTCCTGCAAATCGGCCTGATGGGTTGGCCAAGTCTGGCCATGTTAGGCGGGGCCGGGTTGCTGGCGCTGCTGCTGCCGCTGAAGGCGGCGCTGTTCTTCTTCATCCTGCTGGCGTTCCGTTTGCGGGCGAGAACTGCCTTCCTGAGCGCGCTGGCTCTGACCAGCTACAGCGAATTTACCCTGATCGTAGTGAAATTCATGGTGGGCAATGGCCAACTGGAGCCGGAATGGCTAGTGCTGCTGGCTATTGCGGTAGCGCTATCCTTTGTGATCACTGCGCCGGTTAACCGCTTTGCTCATACCTTGTACGAGCGATTCGAGGATTGGTTGACGCGCTTTGAGCGTCCCGATCATCATCCTGACGAGCAACCGGTATCGCTGGGCAGCACCCAGATTCTGATCATTGGTATGGGTGACGCCGGCGCCGCCGCTTATGACTTCCTCAAGAAACGCCAAAATATTCCTGAAGAACACAAAATCCTGATGGTATCGGGCATCGACTCGGATTTCAGCAAAGTGGAGCGGCATCTTCACGAGGGCCGGCGAGTCGTGTATGCAGACGCCGAGGATCCGGGTTTCTGGCACCGGTTACGGCTGGAAGGCATCAAGGCGGTGATATTGGCGATGCCTGATTCGGAGGCTAAGCGTATTGCCAGTCGACAACTGCGGCGTCGCGGTTTTCCAGGATTGATTGGAGCGATCAGTCATTATCCCGAGGAAGAAAGCGAACTCAAGGCGGCGGGCGCTGATATGACCTTCCTGGCGTTTAATGAAGTTGGCGTGGGTCTGGCGGAGCATGTCTGGGAGGCGCTGCAAAAGCGCATGGATCAACACACCGAAGAGGCATCAATTTGACACTAATTCATGCCTCCACGGTCTATTGAGCGGACTCAACCGACCTTGAGGAACCTCACATGAGCAACAAGATCACCCACACGGATGCCGAATGGCGTGCGCAGTTGACCCCTGAGCAGTACAAAATCTGCCGTCAGAAAGGGACTGAACCGGCGTTCACCGGCACCTACCATGATTGCCACGATCCCGGCGTTTACCACTGCGTGTGCTGTGGCGCACCGCTGTTCGACGCCCAGGCTAAATTCAATTCCGGCACCGGCTGGCCCAGTTTCTGGGCGCCGGTCAATGCGGAAAAAGTAGCGACGGCTGAAGATCGAAGCTGGTTCATGCGCCGGACGGAGGTGTTGTGCGCGGATTGTGGGGCGCATCTCGGCCATGTCTTCGATGATGGCCCCGCCCCGACTGGTTTACGGTATTGCATTAATTCAGCAGCGTTGAAGCTGGACGAAAAGTAGCTACCATTTTCATTCAGTTCAAGGCGGCTGACCCAGCGGTTTCCGTTCCTATTGCCCGACTATTTTCCATTCAGGAACCGTAATTAATCAATGAACGCACCGGCCTGGAACCCGGCGATTGAATTCATGGAACGGGAGGCGCTGGAGCGCCTGCAACTCGCTTATTTGCGCAACACCATTGCCTGGGCGCTGAAAACTCCCTTTTACAAGCGACGGCTAACCGGGATTGGATTGAGCCATCCGGAAGACATCGCCAGCCTGCGTGATGTGCGTCGCCTGCCCTATACCACGAAAGACGACCTGCGCGACGCCTATCCCGAAGGTTTGCTGGCGGTTGACCGGGAGGAAGTAGTGCGCCTGCACACATCCAGTGGTACGACCGGTGCGCCCACGGTGATTTATCACACCCAGCATGACATTGATGGCTGGACCGAATTGGTTGCTCGTTGCATCGTTGCGACCGGAGCCACCCGCTGCGATGTGTTCCAGAACATGACGAATTATGGGTTGTTCACTGGCGGGCTGGGTCTGCATTACGGGGCGGAACGAGTAGGAATGCTGGTGATCCCGGCCAGTTCTGGCAACACCAGTCGCCAAATCCAGTTAATGCGCAACTTTCGCACGACCGTCGTTCACGCCACGCCTAGCTATCTGTTGCATCTCCAGGCGGCGCTGGCGGGCGAAGGAGTGACCGTCGCGGAGCTTGCGCTGCAAAAAGCGTTTATCGGCGCTGAACCGCACTCCGAGGAGACGCGACGCAAGATTGAAGGCTTGTTGGGCGTCAAGGCTTATAACTCTTATGGTTTGAGCGAGATGAACGGTCCTGGCGTAGCGTTCGAGTGCTTGCACCAGACCGGTCTGCATCTTTGGGAAGATGCTTACATTCTGGAAATTATCGATCCAGAAACCTTGCAACCGCTGGCTGAGGGGCAAACCGGCGAGATCGTGTTGACCCCCTTGCAACGGCAAGCGACGCCGTTATTGCGCTATCGCACCCGCGATCTTTCCCATTTAGTGAGCGGTCATTGTCCCTGCGGGCGAGTCCATCGCCGCCTGGCGCGTCTCCAGGGTCGTAGCGATGATCTGTTGATCATCAACGGCGTCAATGTCTTCCCGTCCCAGATTGAGAGCGCCTTGATGAAAATGCCGGGAGTGGGAACCAATTATTTGATCCAACTGGAAAAGCGAGGATCATTGGATCGATTGCTGATCAAAACCGAGGTCGATGCGACGCTGTCCGCCGGTCCGCCGCGCGCACTGGATGAACTGCGCGAACACATTGGTGAGGTGTTGCGCTCGGCGATTCTGGTGAAACCAGCGGTTGAGCTGCACCCACCGGGTAGTCTGCCAGTGTCGGAAGGCAAGGCGAAGCGGGTTCTGGATTTACGTCCGGCGTTCTGAACGCCAACGCATCCGAGAGTGACAAAAAATCTCTCCAACCCCTCTCACACTGGGGGAGAGGGGTTTTCATGCACGGTACTATGCCGCTTCCGACCGCACGGGGTTGCCAAACCACTGGTTACGCACGATCTTGCGCACCAGATCAACCGGGATAATCACGACGGTCATCAATAGCACGTAAATCCATTCCTGCGCCGACAACCCGACAGTGCGCAGGATTTCGCCGCCATAGGTGATAAAGATCACCTGGATGACCATGATCGCCGGAATGATGGTGGAGAACAGACGGTTATCCAACAGATGCTCCAGCAGGTTCAGACCCTGGGTGCGGGCGTTGAAGGTGTTGAACACCTGGATGAACACGAAGAAGGCGAAGAACGCGGTCAGGAATTTGGCCTGCGCCGCTTCGGAGCCGATTTCATGACCGCCGGAGAACAGCCCCTGGGTGAAACCACTGGTCAGGAACACAATGCTGAGCAGCGCGATAAATACGCCATTGATCAGGATCGATGACCACATATCGGCGTTAATCAACTGCTCGTCGCGGCGCATCGGTTTCTCCAGCATGTAGCGTTGCAAGGCCGCTTCTCCGGCGAAGGCCAGCCCGGCCAGAGTGTCCATGATGATGTTCAGCCACAGCAACTGGGTCATGGTCAGCGGCAGGTCAAAGCCGAAGAACTGTCCCAGGAACACGACCAGGATGGCGGAGACGTTGACCGTCAACTGGAAGACCAGAAATTTGCGAATGGATTTGAACAGGGTGCGTCCGTAGAGGACCGCCTTGGTCAGCGAGGAGAAGTTGTCGTCGAGAATGACGATGTCGCCGGATTCCTTGGTCATTTCCGTGCCGCTGCCCATAGCAAAGCCAACATCGGCGTTTTTCACCGCTGGCGCGTCGTTGACGCCATCGCCGGTCATGCCGGCCACCAGATCGAGTTCCTTGGCCAGTTTGACCAGGCGGCTCTTGTCGGTCGGGAAGGCGCGCGCGACTACATACAGATGCGGCAGCTTCTGCTTGACTTCCTCGTCAGACAGTTGCGCCAGCTCCGCCGAGGTCAGGATAATCGCTTGCGGATCATCTTCCAGCAGGCCCACGTCCTTCGCAATCGCTTGCGCGGTTTCCTTGGCGTCGCCGGTGATCATGATGACATGAATGCCGGCCTGCTTGGCGGTTTTCACCGAAGCGTAGGAAGTGTCGCGTAGTTCGTCGCGCATCCCGAACACGCCGACCAGGGTCAGGTTCGCCGGCAGGGCCTTGCTGTCGTCAATCGGCGTTTCGCTCACCGCCACCGCCAGCAGGCGCATGGCTCGCGCAGAGAGTTCGCTCATGGCCGTTTGCAACGCGTCCGGGTTGCTCAGGTCAACCGGGTGACCGTCGGCATCCAGGTAGTGGGTGCAGTTCTGCAAAATCACTTCCGGGGCGCCCTTGACCAAGGTGACCGCCCGGTCGCCAGTCACTTGGGTGGCGGAGAATTTGCGGCTGCTGCTGAAAGGAATGACATCGACGATGTCGACATTACCCGGCGCGGTCAGATAGGGAGTGACAAAACGCAGCAGCGCCTGCTCGGTGCGATCCGCGCCAACCATCTTGATGGCGTTCGGGTCGCTGGCGTCAATCACTGCGCTGGTGTTGTTGCGCAGAGCAAATCCGGCGGTGTCGCGCACAGCTTGAGGAATGTCGTCCAGTTTTTCATACCGGGTTCCTGCGCCAGTGAGAAAGGCGCTGACCGACAACCGCCCCTGGGTCAGGGTGCCGGTCTTGTCAGTGAACAGAATGTTCAGGCTGCCGGCGGTTTCGATGCCTAATAGCTTGCGCACCAACACCTTGACGCTGAGCAGCTTCTTCATATTGATCGCCAGCACCATAGCGATCATCATCGGCAGCCCTTCCGGCACCGCCACCACGATAACAATGATGGCCAGAATGGCCGCGGTCACGAAGTCCTTGACGATGATCCCGCCCGCTTGCGCCCAGTAGGCGTCCAGGCTTTCGGCTTGCAGGAACATGTTGTTGAACATGAAAGCCAGGAAAATGCAGGTCGCGCCAATGTAGCCAAAGGTCGAGATATGGCCGCCCAGCACGGTCAGCTTGTGTTGCAGCGGCGAGAGGCGGTCTTCGGCGGACAGCAACTCCTTCATGGTCTGGCCATAGCGGGTCTGGTCGCCCACCGCGCTGGCCTGCATCACGCATTCGCCATCCACCAGCAACCCGGCGCGGAACAAGCGATGTTCTTCCCCAGCCGTTGCGGGATCAGCATCTTCAGGCGTTGCTATCTTCTTCACCGGCTCCGATTCACCGGTAAGTGCGGCCTCATCGACCTCGGCATGGCCGGCGATCAGCAGACCGTCAGTCGGCACGGTATCGCCGGGCTGCAGCAGAATATAGTCGCCGACCACCAGATCATTGATGGAAATCTCAGTTAGGTGGCCGTTGCGGAACACCTTGACCAGAATCAGCGAGGCTTCCTCCAGCAGTTTCTGGAAGGACTGTTCGTTGCTGTGCTCAGACCAGGTGGCGACGAAGGTCGCAATCACGACAGCAAAAGCAATGCCAACGCTTTCGTACCATTCAGCATAGCCAAATACCGTCAGCGCGACCGTGATCAGCAACGCGACGATCAAAATGATAATGATGGGGTCTTTCAGATTGCCCAGTAGCTTATCCCAGAAAGTTTCCACTTCCTGGCTGGCCACGGCGTTCGAGCCATGTTGGGCGCGCGAAGCAGCAACTTCCTGATCGGTCAGTCCCGGATACGTGAATTTCATGACGAAGTCTCGAATAGGAAGGGTGGAAGAGTGTGAAGAGTAAGTCTAGCAAGGCTGCTTTAGAACCTGCATCCTGGCTTCAACTCCCCACGCGGTTGAAGACCAACCAGGGCTTCGATCCATCACAGCCTTCAGGGTTTCCAACGCCTGATCGAATTTTCGACTTTGGCCATTCGGGCTATGGAGGCGCGTTGATCAAGAATCGGCGCGCAATTGCGCAACGCTCAGGGAATTACAGCAGATGTTTTCCATCAAAGACCTCCGTTTCCAATGCAAAAGTGTCAACGCTGTCTACGCACCCCAGGTTGACGCGAAAATAGCCGGGCTTGCGCGAGGTTTCGTGAAATGTGTAAATACCGCAGTTTTTACAGAAATAATGCTTGGCGGTTTTCGCTCCAAACTGGTAAAGGCCCAGCATTCCTTCCTGGGCGTCAATTTTGAGCAGGTCTTGAGACATCGGCTCAGGGGACATAAGCGCCCCTTTTCTGGCGCAGATCGAACAATTACAGCGTACTCCTTTGGTAAGCGGTTCGCTTTCGAACGAGAAGCGCACAGCGCCACAGTGGCAACTGCCTTGATAATGCTTGGCCATACTTTACCTCCTGCGTATCTTTGGGTGGGGGCCGTCACTGTCGACTGAGAAACTAACGTTCCCGCCGAACAGATTATGATCTAAGGAAGTGATGCCGTTGAAGCTGAAAATTTCGCAAGTTCTCATTAAAAAATACGCTTAAACAACAGCTAATCCGAAGATGTGAGATACCATGAAACGCCATGAAACCCTATTCAATATTCTGAATCTGTTCCCGGATCTGTTCGATTAGCACTTTGAGTTCAATCGCCGACCGTGTGGTGTCCGCATCCGCTGATTTCGAGGAGAGCGTATTCGCCTCGCGGTTCAACTCCTGCATCAGAAAATCCAACCGCCGCCCCACCGGTTCCGAACGTTCCAAAACCGCCTCAATCTCGTCCAGATGAGTATCCAGTCGATCCAGTTCCTCATCCACATCCAGGCGTTGCGCAATCAACACCAGTTCCTGCTCCAGCCGACCAGGGTCAGCATCCGCCGGAATGTCCGCCAGTCTGCCCAACAGCTTGTCGCGCCAACGCGCCAGCACCTCTGGACGGCGCGCGCGCACCTGTTTAACGTGTTCGCGCATCGCGATGCAGCGTTGCCGAATCATTTCAGCAGTGCGCTGGCCTTCCCGTTCGCGGGTTGCAACCAACTCCGCCAGCGCGGCATCCAAACCGGCAAGCAGGGTCAACTTAATCTCATCCAGATTCGGCTCGGCCTCGCTGACCGCTCCGGGCCAACGCAATACATCCACCAACCGCAATCCAGTGCCCGGCCCCATCAGGTGTTCCAGCTCGCCAGCCACTTCCAACAAGCGCTCAACCAGAGGTTGATTCAACGTGATAGCGGTTAGCGCTGCACCGGTCGTTTGCAGTTTAAGCGTACCTTCCACCTTGCCGCGACTCAGCGCCGCCACGATGCGTTCGCGGACCAGAGACTCCAAACTGCGCAACGCTTCCGGCAGACGAATCGAGGTTTCCAGATACCGATGATTGACCGAGCGCAATTCCCAAATCATCGTTCCCCACACGCTGGATTGCTCCTGGCGCGCAAACGCTGTCATGCTGCGTAACATGGCTGATCCTCAATCTTTAGTGGTCGTTCGTCATTTAATGATTTGGTGCTTAAGCTTAGCTGAAACCATCGGTAGAAACGCTCAAAACAAGAGATTATAGTCTGGCAACCTGTTTAGCCTGCATTCCAAGGTACGCGGTGCGTACCCTACATCGATGACGTTGATACCGATCATTCAAGAGTAGGGTACGCACTGCGTACTGCTGCAGTGAATAGCCATGACCCGGAATGTAGGGATAACGGCGAGCAAGACAATAACTGATCAAACGACCTGATCCGACCTGACCGCCTGTTCTGTTATAGTCCATTCTTGAAATTTTAATCCCTACTGAAACAGGAAACCGCCTTATGCGTCCCAGCGCCCGCGCCGCCAATGAATTGCGCCCGATTCGCCTTACTCGCCAATTTACCCGACACGCCGAAGGTTCGGTGCTGGTGGAATTTGGCGACACCCGCTTGATCTGCAACGCCAGTATTGAAGAGCGGGTACCTCCGTTCCTAAAAGGCAAAGGACGGGGCTGGGTCACGGCTGAATATGGCATGTTGCCCCGCTCCACTCACACCCGGACACAGAGAGAAGCCAGTCGAGGCCGGCAAGATGGCCGCACCCTGGAAATTCAGCGCCTGGTCGGTCGCTCGTTGCGCGCAGTCATGGATTTGGAAGCGCTAGGCGAACGCACGATTACTATCGACTGCGATGTAATTCAGGCTGATGGCGGCACCCGCACTGCAGCAATTACCGGCGGTTTTGTAGCGCTGGCCGATGCGGTGCGCTATTTGATCGGACGGAAATGGGTCAAAAAAAATCCGCTACATGGCCAAGTTGCCTCGGTCTCGGTCGGTATTTATCAAGGCGAGCCAGTGCTGGATCTGGACTACGCCGAGGATTCCGAAGCCGAAACCGACATGAACGTAGTGATGAACGACGCCCAGGCTTTCATCGAAATCCAGGGCACCGCCGAGGGCCATGCCTTCCGCATGGAGGAGTTGCAGGCTATGTTGGAACTGGCGCGGGGCGGCATCGCAAAATTGCTGGTTAAGCAAAGAGAAGTATTGGGATTGCCCGCCTGATACACAACGAATGGAGAAACTCATGCATGAGATTGTCCTGGCGACCGGTAATGCCGGCAAGCTTCGAGAATTCCGCGCCGCTCTGACGGAAGTGGAGCTGGAAATCAGGCCACAATCGGAGTGGAATATTCCGGAAACCGAAGAGACTGGCTTGACTTTTGTCGAAAATGCGCTGATCAAGGCCCGAAATGCGACACAACACACAGGATTGCCGGCGCTGGCCGATGATTCCGGATTGGTGGTAGACGCCCTGGGCGGCGCGCCCGGCGTGTATTCAGCCCGTTATGCGGGCGCTGGCGCCAGTGATCGCGCGAACATTGAAAAGTTGCTAAACGAGTTGGGGGACGCACCCGCCGAACAACGCGGCGCGTATTTTCTATGCGTACTGGTTCTCCTGCGCCACGCTGCCGACCCGACGCCGCTGATTTGCCAAGCTCGCTGGGAAGGTTTCATCACCTTCGAACCCTATGGCGCTGGCGGCTTCGGCTACGATCCGGTATTCCTCGTCCCCAGCGAAGGGCAAACCGCCGCTGAACTGGATCTGGCGGTCAAGAACCGGCTGAGTCATCGCGGCCAAGCACTGGCGCAGCTGATTGAGATGCTCAAGCGACACCATGAATTCTGGAGGTTGGCTACAGCGGCGGCAACACAATCGACAGCATGATCGGTTCCAGTTGCTTCCACGTTTGCTCGGCCTGGCGTTTAGACAGGACTTTAGGCAACATTTCGTAAATGGCTTCCAATTCAACTCGTAATTCCTCGGCGGTAGTAGTCGCTTCAACCCGCTCGATCCGCCGTCCGGCGCTGGGGCCGATAGCGCCTAACAGGATAGAGCGCGTAAAGCTTTTAGCTTTGTCCAGATTAAACCGGGGTTCCGCCACCTCTCCTGTTAATGATAAATCCGGTAATACGCGGTCTGCAGAACCGGATGCCACAGCGGTTAGAGGAGTTGGCGAAGTGTGGAACGTGATGAAACCACCCGCTTCCAGTTCGGCAAACGCCAGAGTCATGTCGCCCAGTGAGGTCAGTCGTTCAATCATTTCACGAGCAGTCGATCGTCCGTTCACCATGATCAACAGCTTGCGCAGGTTGACCGGTAGTTTGTGAGTTCGATTCTGGATCTCTTCTTGTCCCTTGACTGTTTTGATGTACACCTGATCAAGTTCCATATCGCACCTGAAAGTGTGGGTTCAGTGGATGATAGGTCGCTGCGGCCAGGTGATGACGTTCGTAGGCACGAAGTCATTTTGATGGGCATCATCATCATTTTAGAAGGGTAATGGAAAAATCAATGCTGACTCTTCATTCGACGCCGCCATTAGCGCTCTATATCCATATCCCCTGGTGCATGCGCAAATGCCCGTACTGCGATTTCAACTCTCACGAATTGCGCGGGCCGTTGCGGGAACCGGTTTATGTTGACGCTTTGCTGGCCGATGTCGAGCAGGATTTGCCTCGGGTGTGGGGGCGGCGCATTGACAGTGTGTTTATTGGCGGTGGCACGCCCAGTTTATTTTCCGCCGAGTCCCTGGAGCGGTTGCTATCGGGTCTGCGCGCCCGGTTGCCATTGCGCCCGGATATGGAAATCACCCTGGAAGCGAATCCGGGTGCAGTTGAGCAGGGCCGGTTTGCTGAATTTCGCGAAATTGGCGTCAATCGCTTGTCCATCGGCGTGCAAAGCTTCAATGATGGACACTTACAGGCATTAGGACGCATCCACGACCGCCGCGCTGCATTCGCCGCCGCGGAGGCCGCTCATGCCGCCGAGATGGATAACTTCAATCTGGACCTGATGTTCGGCCTGCCGGGGCAAACGGTTGAGCAGGCTTTGGCTGATGTAGCTAACGCCATCGCTCTGCAACCAGCCCATCTTTCGTACTATCAGTTGACCATTGAGCCGAACACTCGCTTTCACCATGCGCCACCCGCCTTGCCGGTTGACGAAACCATCGACGCCATCCAGGAACAGGCGTGGATTCAACTGGAGCGCCAGGGTTATCAACGCTACGAAGTGTCCGCTTACGCCCGCGAAGACCGTCGCTGCCGGCACAACCTCAACTACTGGGAATTTGCCGACTATCTGGGGATTGGCGCCGGCGCGCACGGCAAATTGACCGATCCCGCCACCGGACGAATTCACCGGCTGTGGAAGCTCAAGCATCCTCGTGACTACCTGACTTTCGCTGGAACTCCGACAAGCATCGGCGGCGATGAACCCATCCAGAAGAGCGATCTACCGGTGGAATTTCTGATGAACGCCCTGCGTTTGGTGGAAGGCGTCTCCGCGACGCTGTTCAGCGAACGAACCGGTTTACCCTTAACTGTATTGGAACCGGCATGGCGTCAAGCCTGCGCCAAAGGGTTGATGGAGTCCGATCCCGACCGACTGCAACCGACTCCATTCGGGTTGCGGTTTCTGAATGATCTGCTGCAAGAGTTCATGCCAGGATAGCCGGTTAAATTTTAAGGGTACATTTTGTGCTCCTCACCTTGTTACTTGCCCATTCGCCGTCTACAGTTTGAAAGCGTCGCCATACCCGCATGGCGATGTAAAACCGAGAATTCAGAGCGATAATGCACAAAGGAGGTTGATTGATGAACAAGAAACTACTGATGGGCGTAGCCGCATTCTGTGCGATGGGATTGTCCGCCGGCGCCTGGGCGTCTGATTTCGGCACCCCTGACGAAGCCAAGGCGATGCTGGAGAAAGCGGTTGCCGCGGTGAAGGAAGACCAGGCTAAGGCTCTGGAGATGTTCACGAAGAAAGAAGACGGATTTGGGGAAAAGGACTTATACGTTTTCTGCGGCGGTCCCGATGGCAACTTCACCGCTCACCCGAAGTTGGTGGGAAAGAGCTTGAAAGATCTGAAGGATAAGGCGGGCAAGGCGCTCGGCGAGGAAATGTACAAGGATGCGCATGAAGGCGGGATGATCGAAGTGACTTACATGTGGCCGCGTCCGGGCGAAGAAAAACCTTCCGAGAAAGTAGCGTATGTTGAGAAAGTAGGCGATCAAATCTGCGCCGTGGGTTATTACAAGCCCTAAGGTCGCATTCAACGATTGTTAATGATCCTGCTTGCGCCGAACTCCATTTGGAGTTCGGCATTCCTATCTCGCCACATCCTCCCGCATTTCCCACTTCATAGCGCTGTTCATCCGCCAATCTCGTTTATACTGCCCCGGTTTTCTCAATCCCCCTCGCACCTTCCCAGGAGGATCCGGTGATTTATTCCCTTGGCGACCGCAGGGTCGAATTTCATGGCGAAGACTGGTTCATTGCCGACAACGCGACCGTAATTGGCTCGGTCGTCCTCAAGCACAACGCTAGTATCTGGTTCAACGTCGTGGCGCGCGGCGACAATGACGTAATGACCATTGGCGAGAATTCCAATGTCCAGGACGGTGCCATTCTCCACACCGACCCCGGCATTCTGTTGACCATCGGACGCGATGTTACCGTCGGCCACCTTGCCATGCTGCATGGCTGCATCATCGGCGACAACAGCTTGATCGGCATAAAAAGTCTGATCATGAACCGGGCCGTAATCGGCAAAAACTGCCTGATTGGCGCCAACAGCCTGATCCCGGAAGGCAAGGTGATTCCGGACGGCTCGCTGGTTATGGGTTCGCCGGGCAAGATTGTGCGCACCCTGACTGAGCAGGAAATCGAAGGCTTGCGCCTGACAGCCGGGCGCTACGTCGAGAATTTCAAACGCTTCAAGCGCGATTTACGCGAGCAGGATTAAAGCCGGTGGCGATGCTTGAAGACCAGTTGGAACTCGCGATCCAGGAAGTCGGCACGACGATTCTAGGCAAGGAAAGAGCCATCCGGCTGGCGCTGGCCTGCCTACTGGCGCGTGGTCACTTGCTCATCGAGGATTTACCCGGTATGGGTAAGACCACGCTGGCCCATGCCCTAGCGCGGTGTCTCGGCTTACACTACCAGCGCATCCAGTTCACCAGCGACCTGTTGCCGGCGGATATTCTCGGTGCAGCAGTGTATGAACGCCAGAAGGAGACCTTTGTTTTTCATCCCGGACCGATCTTTGCTCAGCTCATCTTGGCCGACGAAATTAACCGCGCCACGCCCAAGACGCAAAGTGCGTTGTTGGAAGCAATGGAAGAGGGACAGGTCACGATTGAAGGCGAAAGCCGCGAATTGCCGAAGCCGTTTTTCGTCATCGCCACCCAGAACCCGGCTTACCAGATTGGCACCTTTCCCTTGCCGGAATCGCAACTGGACCGGTTTCTCATGCGAATCGAACTGGGTTATCCCGATGTGCAAGCCGAGCGGATGTTGCTGGAAGGCGAAGACCGCCGCGAGGTGCTGGCCCGCTTGACAATCCGCATGACGCCGGCGCAATTGCATGAGGCGCAGGCGAAAGTCGCTGGCGTTCACGCCGCGCCGCCGCTGCTGGATTATGTGCAGGCGCTGCTGGCGTTCTCTCGCCAGTCCAATCGTTTCCGCGGCGGCCTGTCGCCACGGGCTGGATTGGGGCTATTGCGCGCGGCGCGGGCCTGGGCGTTGCTGCACCGGCGAGGGCATGTGTTGCCAGAGGATGTGCAAACCGTGTTGCCAGCCGTCGTCGGCCATCGCCTGCACCCTGGTGACGATAACCTGGAACAGTCATCTGCTGCATTGATTGAACAGTTACTAAACGTTGTAGCCCTGCCGGCCTGAGTCTGATTGCATGTTCGATGGTTTACGGCAACGCTTCGAAGCGTGGGTCACCCGTAGTCAGCGACCGACGCATGAACCGGTGCGATTGGAGCGTCGTCGCATTTACATTCTGCCGACCCGCTACGGTTATGGCTTCGCCGCGCTACTGTTCGTGTTGTTTCTTTGGTCCATCAACTACAGCAACAGCATGGGCTTCGCCTTTACCTTCCTGCTGGTTGCCGTAGCCCACAACAGCATGTGGCAGGCGCACGATGCGCTGCTGGGTTTGATCGTGCATCCCCCTGATGTGGAGCCTGTTTTCGTTGGCCAGGATGCGGTATTTCGTTTCCGGCTGGAAAATCCCGATTTGAAACCGCGTTACGGCGTTGGGCTGCAATGGCGCGATCAGCCCGCTCACTATGTAGATGCGCCAGCTTCCGGCGCGGCGGTGGCGACCGTGGCGATCCCGGCGACGCGGCGGGGTTGGCTACGGCCAGGGCGGATTCGGGTATTGACCCGGTTTCCACTCGGTCTGTTGCAAGCGTGGAGCTGGGTGGAATTTGAGGCGGCGGCTTTAATCTATCCACAACCTCGGGGACGCCGCGCCTTGCCGGTGGCGTTGCCCAGCCATTCCGGCGGCGGTTTGCACGAACAGGGGCCGGGCAGTGAAGACTATGCCGGTTTTCGGCCCTATACCCTAGGCGACTCGCCGCGCCGGATCGCCTGGAAGGCAGCAAGTCGCAGCGATCAACTCCTGGTCAAACGCTTCACCGATCAGGCCCGCCCGGAACTTTGGCTGGACTGGGCGCTGCTGGGCGATGAGCTGGTCGAGACGCGGTTGGCGCAGCTCTGCCAGTGGACGCTTAAAGCGGAAAGCGAGGGGCTTCGCTATGGTCTGCGCTTGCCCGGCGTGCAAATTCCGCCAGGACAGGGCGATGCGCATCACCGGCGCTGCCTGGAGGCGCTGGCGCTGTTTGGCAATGCGCGGCATACCCCTTCTCCTTAGGTTGAATACCCTGGCAACAATTTTGCCAACCGGTCCAAATCCTTGTCCAAAGTCAACAAAGTCAATCGGTGAACCTGGCCGGTCCCCAGAATGATTGCATCGGGCAGTTTGACGCGGTGAGCGCGACGGATTTGGATAGCCGCATCTTCAATAGCTGATCAAGAGGATAGCGCTGCAATTTGTCCAACAATGATTCCAGCACACTCACTTCCGCCTGGGTGAGGCTTGGATAACCGAGTAATTCAATTCGCGTCAGGGCGCTATAACCGGACTGGGTGGTTGTAGCTCCACTGGCCAGCACCCTATCGAAAACATCCGGCGAGTGCTGGTGCATCCCGATCAGAATATTAGTGTCCAGCAAAAACTTATCGCCATTCATTGCGCATCGCCTGCTGGATCGCTAATGGATCACCCTGGAAAGCAGGCAGTTCGGGTAATTGCCTCATCAATTCCGCCAGCGACTCGGCGGGACATGGGGGTGATTCGCGTGAGACCCTTCGACGAATGGGTTGCCGTTGTCGACTGGATAACCAGTCGACAACGGCCTGGGTCTCATAGCGCACCTTGCGCCCAACCAGAATATAAGCAGGCCCCAAACCTTCCCGCCGCCAGCGATACAGGCTGGTCGCGGATACGCGTAGCTGTTCCGCAGCTTCCTGGGTAGTCAGCAACATCTGATGATTCATGACATGATGCTCCTTGCAAGATAGACGATCATTGTATATGAATGGCGATAAACCATCGCATGGGAATCCATCTTCAATGCTCCAGTTACTCTCCTCTCTGACTGGGAGAAAGGACAATGCCAGAACTCATGTTCAACCTCCGGCGGAGCCGCTGACATCGACGGCGCTGATCTGGCTGACCTTGACCTTAACGCTGGCGGTTGCGCCGCACGCCAATGAATTGCCGACCTGGCTGGCGCCCGCATTTTTCATCATTGCCGGCTGGCGCGTTTTCATCGCCATTCGAGAACGACCACTGCCGCCCCGCTGGATGCTGCTGACGCTGGCACTGCTGGCGACCGCTGGGGTGCTGGTCAGCTTCAGGACATTGTTTGGCCGCGACCCCGGCGTGGCGCTGATGACTGCGATGGCCGCCTGTAAATTGCTGGAAACCCGGGGATTGCGCGATGGCGTGGTGTTGGTCTTCCTGGGTTATCTGCTGGTGATGAGCAACTTGCTCTACAGCCAGGAGATTCCCATAGTTGCCTACCTGTTGGGGGTAGTGACGCTGATGCTGGTTTCACAAATACTCATTCACCGCCAGCACGCTGGCCTGACCACCCTCGCCCCCTTGCGGCTGGCGGGCAAAATGGTGCTGGTGGCCTTTCCAGTCATGCTGGTGCTGTTCGTGCTATTCCCACGCATTCCCGGCCCCTTATGGGGATTGCCCAAAGATGCCTATAAAGGCCGCACCGGTTTGTCCGGGGAGATGGAGCCGGGCACGATCAGTCAGTTAATCCAGTCTGGCGAAGTCGCCTTCCGCGTCCGGTTCACCGGCGCCATACCCTCACCTAGGCAGCTTTACTGGCGCGGCCCAGTGTTATGGAGCTTCGACGGACGGCGCTGGCGGCAGCGTGATGAATTGCCATTACGGACCCCGGTACCCTTTATCCCGCAGGGGCAGGCGCTCGATTACGTAGTCCTCATGGAGCCGAACAACCGACGATGGTTGTTGGCGCTGGATTTGCCGGCCAGTCTCCCGCAACGCGCCGGCATGACCCGGTCATTTCAAATATTGCGCAAGCAACCCGTCAATGAAGTGTACCGCTATGAGATGCGCTCCTACCTGCAATATCGGACGGGCGAGTTGTCTTCGCACGAGCGGTTTGTTGGCTTGCAGTTGCCTGCGCAGAGCAATCCACGCGCCCGGGAACTGGTCGAGGAATGGCGCGCGCGCGACTCCAGCCCCGAAAGTCTGGTTAATGCGGCCCTGACGCTGTTTCGCAAGCAGCCGTTTTATTACACCTTAACGCCACCGCTACTCGGTTTTCACAGCGTCGATGAGTTTCTCTTTCGCACCCGTGAAGGCTTTTGTGAACATTACGCCAGCGCCTTCGTGTTTCTGATGCGGGCCGCTGGCGTACCCGCACGAGTGGTTACCGGTTATCAGGGTGGCGAGCGTAATGAATTGGGGGAATACCTGATCGTTCGCCAATCCGATGCGCATGCCTGGGCTGAGGTCTGGCTGGAAGACCAGGGCTGGGTGCGCGTTGATCCTACCGCGGCGGTGTCGCCAAATCGGATTCAACAAGGTATTTATGCTGCGCTGACTGATATGGATACCCTGCCGTTTCTAGCCCGCCGAGGCGGCGATTATGAATGGCTGCGACGCTTGGCCTTGAATTGGGATGCATTAAATATTCAATGGAACGAGTGGGTGTTGGCCTATGGCCCCGACCGACAGAAGGAATTTCTATCAGGTCTAGGGTTTGGCGAGGTGGATTGGCGCGAGATGACGATCGCTATGGTGGCGATACTTGGGGGGTTGGGGGTGATCTTCGTCACGCTGCGTTGGCGGAGCCGTCGACCTCGTGACCCGGTCGTGCGGGCCTGGCAGCAGTTCTGCGGCCGATTGGCGCAACGCGGATTAGCGCGCGGCCCCCATGAAGGCCCACTGGATTTCAGCAACCGGGTGATCGCACAATGCCCCGAGCTGGCCGGGCCAGTTCGGGACATTGCGCGACTGTACATGGCCTTGCGCTATGGCCCGGTCATCCCGCCGATGGCGGTGCGCCAGTTGCAGCGACGGGTGAGGCAATTTCGGACTTAAGCTCTTCAGGAGCGACTTTTCCCGGATGCGCCTGCCTGGGCATCCGATGGCTGTGTGAATGAAATGCTTCAATCTCCCACCGCTGCGTACCGCGCTGTCCCCGGCGTCTTCAATGGCCATCCGCACCCCATAGGCGTCACCTTTCAGTCTATACATGATGTTTAGGACGGGTGTGATTCAAAGTGATGCAGGCTCCATATACGGCATGATCTATTGATACTGATACGACTCGAGGAGACCTGCCATGCTCACCCTGGACCGCAACGAAACCTTAATCGAGCGCCTGGATCGTCATCCCGTCTTACGCTGCCGGATGGAAAGTCTGTTGCGGGTGGTCGAAGATGCCGAGGGGGACTGTGAAAAAGCCGATGCGGCAGAACGGCGGGTGATTGAAGAACTCCGCCAGATGGGCCACGAGGCGCTGACGGCGTGGGCGGAACGCGGGGTCGAGAAGCAAACGGTGTTGGCCAAAGCGGAGCCGGATTGGCGGCCGGGGGGTAAAAAAACTCTACTGGCACACCACCTTTGGCCAAATTGAGGTGATGGAACCCCTCTGGCGGCATGGCACGGGTATTGAGCGGCCGTTTCGTGCGTTGGCGGGGGTCACGTGCCGATGCAGTTCGCTGCCCTTACAACGAGTCATGACGGATTTTGGAGCGGATCATGCGTTTGGACGGGTACCTGCTAAGCTGCAGGAACATGATGGCATTGAGATGCCGGTAAGCACCATTCAACGGATGACGGAACATCATGCTGAATGCATTTATGAACAAGAGGCGGCCCGTGTGATCGAGCCGGGGACGACGACAGGGGGCATTTTCATCGGTGAGATGGATGGCTCGATGGTACCTGTGGTGGAGTCCCCACCGGATGCCGAAGACCGACGCAAGGCGAAGGTATTAAGTTGGAAAGAAGTACGCCTGAATCTTGTCCATCCGAAAGGGAGCGTATCCCCTGTGTTTGGCGGCAATTTTATGGGCAGCGTTGAAGAAAGCGGGCGGCAATGGGCACGTTGTGCGGCAAAAGCCGGGTTTGGTCCCGAAAGTCAGTTGCATGCCATCGGCGATGGCGCGCCGTGGATTGCTCACCAAGTCGACCGGCAATTCGGGACTCAAGGGACCTATTTAGTGGATTTTTTTCATCTCTGTGAGTATCTGAGTGAAGCGGCCAAGGTCTGTGCGGCGAACGATCCCCACGCGTGGTTGGAAGTGCAAAAAGACCGGTTGAAGGTCAACCAGGCCCCCGCAATCCTGGAGACCTTGGTACCGTTCATCCAGGCCGAAAACGACGATGACCCGGTCACCGCCTGTGATCGTTATCTCCGTAACCGCCTCGATCAACTGGACTATCAAGGGGCGATCGCCCAGGGCCTTCCGATTGGATCAGGGGAAATCGAGAGTGCGCACCGCTATATCATCCAAGAACGGCTCAAGCTTCCCGGCGCTTGGTGGTCACCCGTTCATATCGAGACGATGTTAGCCCTCCGGCTCAACCGGGCTCTTACCACCTATCAGTTTCTCATCACGGGGCAAACTCGATAGAAGGAAGGTAAAGGTTGTTGCATTTGTAGCTTCCGGTGGATTGCGCGCAGACCCCGGGTGAACCAGGAAACGGCGCTACGGGCGAGTTTTCGAAAGGTCCAATGGTGAGGATCGGTCTGTTCTTGCGTCTTTTTTCCAGGGGCGTGGGGTGATCGTGGGCCTCCTCTTGACCGACGCGCACGCACCAGTACATGGCCAAGGCCATGATCAGCAGCAACCGATCGAGCCGATCAGCGGCCTGTAACTGCGTGTCTTCTAATTGAAAACCGCGACTTTTGAAATCGGAGAACATCGGCTCAATGCCCCAGCGACTTGCGTAATCCCGCACGGTCGCCCGATTCGGCGGGTCATTCATGGCGATGATCCAGGGTTCCGGGTGGGCCCCCTCATGCCAAATCGCCAGATTCGTCGCGACCCCTTGATTGAATAACCGCACATTGGGCAGATAGCGCTCGGTTTGCCCTGTGGCAAGCACCCCGGTCGTGGTCATGTCTCCAAACCCTGGATCCACATTGAGATTGCCTTTCAATCGTAACCGATAATGCCAACCGGACTGCGCGTGAAGCCACGCGAATAAATCCACCGAGGGATAAAAGCGATCCGCCGAAAGCAGCACCTCGGCTCCCGCCGGGAGCCACGCTCGAACTTGTTCTAATACCGCTTTCTGGGCCGCAAAACCCAGATTGGCCGGGCCGGCTTCCACCCGCCAAGCAAGGGGTAAGGCCCGATCGCCGATCCCAAGGCTCACCATCAAAATCGCAAAACGATCCCCCAAATCGGTTTGATCCAGACTCAAAATAATCGTTTGTCCCTGCTGGCCCGTCGCCGCCAAGGTTTGGCGCGCCCACGGTTCCAGCACTTCCGTACTCGACAGCAACGGATTCTTCAACAACCGCCGCAGCCACTGCTCGCGCATATCTTGCCGTTCGGTCTCCAAGGGTAGGAGATTGGCGAGTTCCACCGTATTCGGGGTCTGGGCTTCCAGGATGGCGCCCACCGCTAAAGCTAGCTTGGCGCGTACCGTCTTGCGTAGCGTCGGGTGGGCAGCTCTCAACCCCGCTTCGATTTCTGTTGCCAACTGCCGAATCGTTCCCATGATCCCCTCATGATGTTCGTTAAACTCATAATCCTAGTCTAACTCAGAACTGATAGGTGGTAAGCAACCGGGCTAACCAGGAGTGGGAAGCCTATTGGCGAGGGATTGAAAAAGAAGCTGCATAAACACGATCAAGTCGTCGTTGCATCACTTTGAATCACACCCCACCAGCGCGGTGATTTTGCTCTCAATGAGCAGTTGATTCTGATATAGTCAAACAGTTTTATGTTGATTGCCCTTCCAGCAAGGAATACCGTAGTGGTCTCAGCACCTGACGAACTATCCAAAAACTGTTTGACTATACCGTTTCTCAATCAGTTTTGAATTCTGAGTTCCCCTCTTTAGCAAAGGGGGGTGAGAGGCTTACAAGGGTAGGTTTTTTCATGTCTCCCGTTCTAGCGGTGGTCACGAGAAATCATCGGTGGTTATCAGGAGCGCGGGCCAAGGTTCAGGGCAACCGTGACCGATGGGGAGCGGCTGATGATTGAACATCGCGGCGATAATTAACGCCCAGCCATGCCGAAAAACCCCGACCCACCGCCAACTGTGACCTTGACGGCGCGGTGAAGCCGGCACGGGAGGAAACGTGGTGGCGGGGATCGCCGCTTCGGCTTCGCCACCGACCGCCAGGAGCCACCACGTCGCGATCGCGATCGCTACCCACAACCGTTCGGCCCGATCAGGATCGGTCATGCGGGTGTATTGCCATTGCCAACCGCCCCGCTTGATTTTTTTGAACCCCTGCTCGATCCAAGCGCGTAACCCGTACCAACAGGCATCGGCCGCTTGCGGGGGGACATCGGTCAAAATCAACCACGGGTCGGCATGCCCGGCCTCCCAGCGGGCCAAGCGGGTGCAGGCCAAGCGGGTTTTCCGGGTGTGAAAGGCGGTCCCACGACAGGCCCAGTGCCGGCCCACGGCCGGGACGAAGGCGCGAAAGGCGCGTCGGTGATACACCCCCTTCCGGGCGAACGGCGCCGTTCGCATTGACTCGCAGCATCGGATGCCCACCGAGCGAGGTCATCGCCTCGAACAACCACTTCGCGTATAAACCGCGATCCGCGAGGACGATCACGGTCCAGGTCGCCGGGAGGCGTCCGCGCAACGCCTTCAACAACCCCTCCCACTCCGGTTTCCAGGGAGGTTTCACGCCCGCTGTGAGGATCTTCCACAGGATCGGCACCGTACATCCACGATACACCACACTGATCGTCAAGATGACAAACTGCGCGCCGAGGGTCGTCGTATCCAGGGCCACGGCCAACTGGGTCCCGATCCAACCTTCTAGCACCCAATGGAGCCACGGCCCCCAACAGCAGGTTTGGAAAGTGCGCGGCGATTTGTTGATGCCACTGATATCATTCAGGTGAGCAAGACATGATGGTTTCTCCGGTAACCCGGCGAGTTCCTTATCGACTACTTTACCGCAACACTATGTCTCGCTTAACCTTTTATAAAAACCTACCCTTGTAAGCCCCCGGCCCCCCTTTTTCAAAGGGGGGAGACTCTGCGGTAATGTCATTGAACATAATGGGAATGGGTATAATAGCCCAGCGCCATAGAGTCTTCGGAGCATTCTGAACCCGCGCGCCAGGAGCCGGAACCGGGTCAATCCTGGGCGTGGAAGACCTGGCCGGTAATTCCCTTGCTGTCAGGGCCAAGCAGGTAAAGATAGACGCTCATCACAGTTTCCGGCGTTGGCCATTGCTCCGGTTCGCGGCCTGGATAGATTTTTAAAGTCATCGGTGTGCGCACCCGCCCCGGGTCAATACCGTTCACACGAATCGGGGTGTTAGTCTCCAGTTCATTAGCCAGCATTTTCAGCAGGGTCTGCGCGCCGCCCTTGGCTACGGCATAAGCGCCCCAATAGGCTTGCCCCTTCTCGCTGACCTGGTCGGCGGTGAAGACCACCGAGGCGTCAGCAGAACGATTCAGCAAGCCCAACAGCGCCTGAGTCAACAGGAAGGGCGCGTTCAGGTTGACTTGCAGTACCCGGTACCAGAGTTCGATGTCGTAATTGGCAATGGGCGTCAGTCCCTGAAACAGGGCAGCGTTGTGCAGCAAGCCATCCAGACGACCGAATTCGGTTTCCAGCACCTGCGCCAGATCGGCATAGTCCTTGGGCGTCGCTCCTTCCAGATTCATAGGGTAAATCGCTGGTTGAGGGGCGCCCACCTGTTCCAACTCATCATAAACCTGCTCCAATTTACGGATCGTGCGCCCGAGCAGGATGATCGTCGCTCCGTGTGCGCCTAACTGCCGCGCAGCGGTTCGACCCAGGCCGTCTCCAGCACCGGTCACCAGAATAACCCGGTCTTTCAATAAATCAGCAGCAGGTTGGTAATCCTTCATGACACTATCCTGTCCAAAAGCGATTAATTGGATCAGTTTACTATGCGGCGACCCTCTGCCGATAGCGGCGTTGCTCACGACCGAGCAATCGCCAGGCCATCCACAGTTTACGCAAGGGCGTCAGGCGGGTTTGCTGCTCCAGCAAGCGGTAACCTTCCCCGGCAATTTCCGCCAGCAGGGCCATGACCAGTTCCAGGCGGATCAACAGATGGGATTGCGCATAGCGATCGGTCTCGGGCAAAGCAGCCAATGCCCGCTGGTAGTATTCATGAATACGCTCAGCCTGAAAGGCGAATAATTGCCGCACCCGGTCGGTGGTTTGCGCCGCTAACAGGTCGCCTGGACCGACGCCAAAGCGTTGCATTTCATCCTCGGGCAGGTAGAAATGACCATGCTGCGCATGGTGGCGCACCTCGTACAGCAGGTCAAACAACAGCAGCAAAGCGCCGGTTTCGTGAGCAAAGCGCGGCGTCGCGCGGCGATCCTGGTAGCCGGTGACTTCCGCCGCCAGCAGCGCTGGAATGCTGCCATGCCGATACAGATACAAGGTCAATTCCGTCAGGCTCGGATAGGTGTCATAGTCGATGTCCATTACAATCCCGTCCAGAATTTCCCGGAAGTATTCCTCGGGCAGGTTAAAAGTCGCCAGTCGTGGTTGCAACGCGCGCGTGACCGGATGTTGCGGGTCGCCGGCGAATAAGCGACCAAGTTCGGCGCGCCACCAGTCCAATTTGGTCCGGGCAAGACCAGGGTCCCGGCATTCCTGAGGAATCCGGACAGTTTCCAGATAAAAAGCGTGGACGGCAACCAAGGTATGGCGCTGCGCAAGCGGTAACTTTAGCAGGCTGTAGCGGAAATCAGAGCCTTGCCGGACTGCCAGGTTGTGGCAGTAATCATCTGCAGTCATGCTCAGAACTCTTGGGTCGAAAGCGGATCATCGTGGTGAATATCGGCACGCATTATGCTTATTAAAATTCAGAAAACTCTCTTCCGATCTTCCCTGAAAGAGCTGGAGGTACGCCATGATGACCATTCGCGATATCGAGAAGTTGCCGAGATGCGAACGCGCGGTCACGCGCGCATCTTATCAGTACTACCGCGCTTTATTGCATGGCGCATCCGCAGGGACGCGCCAGAATCTGAGGCGCCAATGGCTGGTTGAACTTCAGCGCCGCTGGCCTGACGCTTGGAAAAGCGATTAGGCGATTTCTTTCGCCAGCCTTTACTCAACGTTGTCGCCATTCCCGTAGTAACTGCTTTTCTCCAGGGCGCAGTTTACTGGCGTGGATGGTGGACAGCGAACCCTCCTCTTCCTTGAGTTCCTTGGCCACGACATCCGGAGGCGGATGCGCGCCATATTGAACCTTGCCTTCCGCATCAGTCCAGCTATAGATACGGTCGCTGGGTTCAACATGAATGGGCGTAGCCGTCTGACCTTCAGGCGGACGATTGCCGAAATGCACCCGTCCATCGGCATCCTTCCAGGTGTAGGCTTCATCGCCAGCCAGCGCGAACCCAACTGGAAATGTAACTAAAAGTAAAAGATACAGTTTCAATCGCCATCCCCTGGTAAAATCGCTATCTGACCCGTGTGTAAATCGTTTCTTCGTCTTGAAGAAAAACCTTGAATTATTCATGACGCGATGACCTGACTCATGCCTCGTTAGGAAATAGTAAAGCCTAATTTCAGCAGCGATGCACGGAATAATGGGGATTCGCTCTCATGACCTCTGGTAAAGAATTTTTCTGCGAGGCCGATATTCCTATTAAATTGCGCCCATCGCTGCCCGTCCTGCCATTGCCTCGCCGGCGGGAGCCAGTCAAGAGGAATCCGCCATGATCATTCAAAGTTCGAATATACAACTCGTCGGTCAGCACAAGGCTGTCACTCAGCGTGAAGTCAAGGAATCGTTGCGGATGTGGGTGGGCGACCGTCGCCCGGATTTCGAGGGCCGGAACCAGCCTGCTCCGTCAAATCAGAGCACCCCTCCGGGTCAATTGCGCTCGGATGCCGTGCATCTTTCCCAGGCGGCTTGTGAAGCCCGATCCTGTAAGGGAGTCGCGTCGGACGAGACCGAGTTGCAGCCCGAGGATGAACTCAAACTGGGCATTTTGATTCGCACGATCGAGGCGCTGACCGGCAAGAAAATCAAGCTGGTCTCGCCCAAGGCATTGCGCGAGGAAATGGGCAAAATCCAGGAACAGGCCCAGGAAACCACGCAATCTCTGCAACAGGCCCAGCGGCAGGCGCAGGCTCCGGAACGCGCCGGGTTCGGCATCGAATACGATTATTACGAACGCCATTACGAAGCCGAAAAAACCACTTTCTCAGCGGATGGCATGGTCAAGACCGCAGACGGCAGGGAAATCAACTTTTCTGTTGAACTGGGCATGAGCCGCGAGTTCCTGCAAGAGCAAAGTGTAAGCCTGCGCGCTGGTGATGCAAAACTCAAGGATCCGCTGGTGTTAAACTTTGGCGGCAATGCCGCGGAATTGACGACAACCCGCTTCAGCTTCGACATCGATTCCGATGGCCAGCAGGATCAAATCGCCTTTGTTGGCCCCAACAGCGGATTCCTGGCGCTGGATCGCAACGGCGATGGGACAATCAACGATGGCAGCGAATTATTCGGCGCAACCACAGGGCAGGGCTTTGCCGAACTCGCTCAATATGATGAAGACGGCAATCAGTGGATCGATGAGAACGATTCTATCTATCAAAGCCTGCGCATCTGGTCGAAGGACGCTGCGGGGAACGATCAGCTCGTTGCGCTGGGTCAGCGCGGGGTGGGCGCCATTTACCTGGGTCATGTCGCTACGCCTTTCTCGCTCAAGGACGACCAGAATAACTTGTTGGGCGCGATTCGCGAATCCGGGGTTTTTCTCCACGAAAATGGCGTGGCGGGAACCCTCCAGCAAATCGACCTGAGCGTTTGAGAAAACGCAAGACTGTATTTTTATACTATTGTCTCTTTTATTTTTCAAACGGAAGATTTACTATTGATTCAGTCAATTCCTTTGTGAGATGGGTTGCTTGTGTCAACTTAATTTATTTCATTATGTTCGCTGAAAAAATATCCCATGAAAAAATTGACGCTTGACCTATACTCCCCTGTTGAGAAGATTGGGAATGAGCGCGATGAGATGCATGACAGTCTGAAAATCCATCCTTTCTGAAAGCAGTGATCCTAGAAAGTCACAAATAGGAGTTGCAGATAATGTTTAAAAACATGAAGCTAAGAACACAGTTGAATTTAGGCTTCGTAGCGATCCTTGTGCTGCTGATCATCGTAGCGGCAGCGGCCTGGTGGGGTCTTCAAGGCGCTAACGACGGGATTACCGAATACCGCCAACTGGCGAACACCTCCAACCGGGCCGGTAATTTCCAGGAACACATGCTGAGTGTGCGCCTGGCGGTCAGGAATTTCCTCATCGAACCGAATGATCAAAGCGTCCAGAACTATCGCCGGGACTTGGAGAAAATGGAAAATGTTCTCAAGGAGATACGAGAAGATGTAAAAAAACCGGAGCGCATCAAGCTGGTGGCACTTATTGACGAAGACAGGAAAAAATACGACGAAGCGTTTGACCAGGTCGTGCAGACGGTCAAACAAGGACAAGAACTGGAGGCCCAACTAGGCGCATTGGGTGCTGATGCAGTCAAGGCATTGAACGATCTCAGCAGTCAGGCTGCCAATGACCAAAATACGGCGATGGTGGAGCGCGTCAGTGAGTTGATGGGGGAGTTTCTGGAAGGGCGGGTTGCCATCCTGAAATACCTTGGTTCCCACCAAGTGGAGCATTTCCAACGAGCCCAGGAGATTATAATCGGCAAAGTCAACCAGCGCGAGAAGGCGCTAATAGAAAGCGCCAAAGGTGCTTATCAGGCTCAGCTTGAGGCGTTTAGCAAGGCTCACGACGGTTATACTGCACGGTTGCCGACCCTGTATGAAGCCCTCCAGAAAGGCGATGACCTGATCAAAAACACTCTGGATCGCATTGGCCCCGAGGTCGCCAAGGCCACCGAGGAAATCAAAGCAGCCTATCAAGGCGATCAGGAGGCCCTGGGACCACGAGTCCAGCACCAGGCCACGCTGGCATTGCAGGTTGTCAGCGGGCTGTCGGCAATTGCTGTGTTACTGGGTATTAGCCTGGCGTTCCTGCTGACGCGGATGATTCAGCGCCCGATCGGCGGCGAACCGGCGAACATAGCGGCACTGACCGGCCAGATTGCGACTGGCGATCTCACCGTCCATTTCACTGACACCGGCAAGGAGACTGGCATCTACGCGGCCATGCGCGAGATGGCCCGGCAATTGCGCGAGATGGTAAGTCAAGTCACTCAGGCCACCAGCCAGGTCAGTTCAGCGGCGGCGGAAATCGCCCAAGGCAGTTCCGACCTCTCGCAACGCACTGAGGAGCAGGCCTCCGCCCTGGAAGAAACAGCCTCTTCCATGGAAGAACTGACCTCGACCGTGAAGCAAAGCGCCGACAACGCCGGACAAGCGAATCAGTTGGCTGGCGCGGCGCGCACCCAGGCTGAACAAGGCGGGCAGGTCGTCGATCAGGCGATAGCCGCGATGGGCGCCATCAATACCAGCAGCCGCAAGATCGCCGACATCATCGGCGTCATTGACGAGATTGCTTTCCAGACCAATCTGCTGGCCCTGAACGCCGCCGTGGAAGCAGCGCGCGCCGGCGAACAGGGCCGGGGCTTTGCCGTGGTGGCCGGGGAAGTGCGCAAACTGGCCCAGCGCAGCGCGGACGCCGCCAAGGAGATCAAATCACTGATCACCGACAGCGTCGCCAAGGTGGAAGATGGTGGCAAGCTGGTCGAACAATCCGGCAAGACCCTGCAAGAGATTGTCACTGCGGTCAAGAAAGTCAGTGACATTGTGGCGGAAATGGCGGCGGCGGCGCGCGAGCAGGCGTCGGGGATTGAGCAGGTCAACAAGGCCATTTTACAAATGGATCAGGTGACCCAACAGAACGCAGCCCTGGTGGAAGAGACGGCGGCGGCCAGTCAGTCGATGGGCGAACAGGCCCGCGAGCTGCAAAACCTGATGGCTTTCTTCAAGCTGGACGAGCGGGTTGTAAGCGAGAAGCCGGCTGTGGTTGCTACCTCGGGATCGTCTCGACCCACAAGCAGGGGACGTCCAGCCGTGGCCAAACCGATGGCTAAAACAACAGTTAAGCCTGCGGCTAAACCTGTAGCCAAACCCGTGGCCAAATCTGCGCCTGCCGAGAAGAAGTCAGCGGCAACGCACGCCGCCTCTGAGGAATGGGAAGAGTTTTAGAGGCTGTGCGAAAAATAAGATTATTGCTCTTCAATGAAGAACTGGCCCCCAGCCGGCTCAAATCCAGCACTGGGAGTCAGTCCCACATTGAGTTTATTGAAAAATAAATAAAAGCCATATTTTTAAACTGATCTTCGATTTAGCAATGACTAGCGAAGCAGGGGCATACATTCATGAAAAAATTGAAGTTAAGAACAAAGATACTACTCGGGATTAGTATCCCTTTATTGCTATTGGTTTTTTTGGGTGTTCTTAGCATCCGCAACATTAGTATCATAGGAGAAACCAATAAATGGGTAGATCATACCTATAAAGTGTTAGGCGATGCAGCAGCTATTGTCGCTTCGGCAGTAAACATGGAAACAGGTATGCGCGGCTATCTATTAGCTGGTAAGGAGGATTTTCTCGACCCCTATAAACAGGGCGAAAAGGCGGCCTACCAGCAAATCGAAACCCTTAAGAAAACTGTGAGTGACAATCCTAAACAGGTCAAGCGTCTGGATGAAGTGGAGCAGATTCTGAAGGAGTGGCAAGAGAAGGTCACTGAACCTGCTATCGCGCTGCGCCGGAAGATCGGCGACGCCAAGACCATGAACGACATGGCCAAGCTCATCGGCGAAGCTCGAGGCAAGAAATATTTTGACCAGTTCCGTGCGCAGATCACCACGTTCACCGAACGAGAATCTGTTTTGTTGGACAAGCGTGAGCAAGAGTCTGAAAAGGCTTTTAGCGAACTCACTCAATCGGCCCGGCAGTCCGAAGCCAATCTCGATCAGCTGGAGATTCTGCAAAAAAACGAGCAGTGGGTTTCCCACACTTACCAGGTGATTGCCCGCGCCAATGCCATTCTGGCCGCCGCTGTGGATATGGAAACAGGTATGCGCGGTTATCTGTTAGCTGGTCTGGAAGCATTTCTCGAACCCTATAATCAGGGCAATGAAAAATTCCAGAAAATGGTCGGTGCTCTCAAGGAAACGGTGAGCGATAATCCGGTCCAAGTGCAGTTACTGGAGGAGATCGAAAAAACTATCCAGGCTTGGCAGAAGGACGTTACTGAACCCACCATCGCACTGCGCCGGCAGATTGGCCACGCTGAGACGATGGATGACATGGCCAGGCTCGTTGGCGAGGCTCGTGGTAAACAGTACTTCGACCAGTTTCGCCAAATCATGAGCGATTTTCAGAACGAAGAAAAAGGCCTCATGGAGCAGCGCAAAACAGAAAGCCAAACGGCTATGGCACAGACTTTTACAGTTATCTATGTCACCATCATCGTTGCGCTGATTCTGAGCATCACAGTTGCCTTTTTCCTCAGTCGTGGCGTACTGATTCAAGTTGGTGGCGAACCCGATGTCATTGCTGCCCTGGTGCAAAAGATCGCCGCAGGCGACTTGACAATGGCCTCCATGCAAACCGGTAAGAAAGAAACCGGCATCTACGCGGCCATGCGCGAGATGGCCCGGCAATTGCGCGAGATGGTCAGTCAAGTCACTCAGGCCACCAGCCAGGTTAGTTCAGCGGCGGCGGAAATCGCCCAAGGCAGTTCCGACCTCTCGCAACGCACTGAGGAGCAGGCCTCCGCCCTGGAAGAAACAGCCTCTTCCATGGAAGAACTGACCTCGACCGTGAAGCAAAGCGCCGACAACGCCGGACAAGCGAATCAGTTGGCCGGTGCGGCGCGCACCCAGGCTGAACAAGGCGGGCAGGTCGTCGATCAGGCGATAGCCGCGATGGGCGCCATCAATACCAGCAGCCGCAAGATCGCCGACATCATCGGCGTCATTGACGAGATTGCTTTCCAGACCAATCTGCTGGCCCTGAACGCCGCCGTGGAAGCAGCGCGCGCCGGCGAACAGGGCCGGGGCTTTGCCGTGGTGGCCGGGGAAGTGCGCAAACTGGCCCAGCGCAGCGCGGACGCCGCCAAGGAGATCAAATCACTGATCACCGACAGCGTCGCCAAGGTGGAAGATGGCGGCAAGCTGGTCGAACAATCTGGCAAAACCCTGCAAGAGATTGTCACCGCGGTCAAGAAAGTCAGCGACATTGTGGCGGAAATGGCGGCGGCGGCGCGCGAGCAGGCGTCGGGGATTGAGCAGGTCAACAAGGCCATTTTACAAATGGATCAGGTGACCCAACAGAACGCAGCCCTGGTGGAAGAGACGGCGGCGGCCAGTCAGTCGATGGGCGAACAGGCCCGCGAGCTGCAAAACCTGATGGCTTTCTTCAAGCTGGATGAACGGGTTGTAAGCGAGAAGCCGGCTGTGGTTGCTACAGCCGCATCATCGCGGCCAGCAAGCAAGGGCCGTCCAGCTGTGGCCAAACCGATGGCTAAAACAGCCAAGCCTGCGGCCAGGCCCGCAGCTACCGCCAAGTCAGCGGTGTCCGCTGAGAAGAAGCCAGCGGCCCACGCCACTTCCGAGGAATGGGAGGAGTTTTAGAGGTTGTGCGAAAAGTAATACCGTTTCTCAATAAATTTTGAATCATAAGTTCCCCCCTTTAGCAAAAGGGGGGAGGTGAACGCTTACATTTGGAACAGTGCTGTTAAGTTCTACTGATCCGATGGGTAGGGCGGGTTAGCGTAGCGTAACCCGTCACAGTCGAAGTTGAGCAAACTGGCGGGTTACGGACTGGCGTCTTAACTCGCCTTACGCAGCTATAAAGCAATTAACAGCCCTGCGCCACAGAGAGAGAGTAAGGAATCCATCATGACAACCATTGAATGTCAGGCTGAATTGGATATCGCTGCTGCCAGCGCCTTGCATCAGCAATTGTTGAGCGCCTTGCAGGTAGGGGAGCCTCTTGAAATCGATGGTCAGGAAGTGCGCAAAGTTCACGCGGCAGTGCTACAGTTATTTTTGAGCCTGATGAATGAAGCTCAGTCACTGGGTTTGTCGGTGTGTTGGCGTAATCCTTCGCCCCCACTGGTGGAAAGCGCGCGGTTGCTGGGACTGGTTGATCAACTGAAACTCGGCGAGGTGTAGCAACTCGTTTGTGAGCAACAAATAAACAGGGCTATCGCCGGTAAGCCGGCTCCCGCAGTGATGAGTGGTTTTTCTGTATAGCTTCTAGGTCGACGGAGATTTTGCTAATGGCGACAATATTGATCGTAGACGATTCCGCATCCATGCGACAAATGGTGGAATTTACCCTCAAGGAAGCCGGCCATCAGGTGATGGTGGCTGAAGACGGTCAGGTAGCCCTGAACATTGCCCAGGGCGCTCCAGCCGACCTGGTGATCACCGACGTGAATATGCCTAACATGGATGGCATTACCCTGATCAAGGAATTGCGCGCGTTGCCCGCCTACAAATTTACCCCGATCCTGACGCTGACCACCGAATCCACTGCCGAGAAGAAAACCGAAGGCAAGGGCGCGGGCGCTACCGGTTGGATCGTCAAACCGTTTAATCCGGAAAAACTGCTGGCGACTGTTAACAAAGTACTGGGATAAGCGCCCATGGCCATTGATATCGGGCAGTTCGTCCAAACCTTCTTTGACGAGAGTCTCGAAGGACTGGATGTGATGGAGGCGGGCTTGCTGGCCCTGTCGCCCGGCGCGGCAGACCTGGAACAGATCAACACAATCTTCCGGGCTGCTCACTCGATCAAGGGGGGCAGCGGCACCTTCGGCTTTAGTGAAGTAACAGACTTCACCCACGCCATGGAAACTCTGCTCGACAAAATGCGCGAAGGTCGCCTGGATGTGACCGTCGAAGCCGTTAATACCCTGCTTGAATCCGTGGATTGCCTGCGGGAGATGCTGGTCTCGCTGCGCGAGCAGGTAGACATCGATAACGACCAGGTGGAGGAACTACGGATTCGCCTGCTGAAGTTGCTGGAGCAGAATGAAGCGCGTGAAACGGCAACGAATAGCGCAGCGAAGGCCAAACAATCGCCGCTGCCATCCTCGCCTTCCCCCTCTGCTCCTAAAATCGGCGACTGGCGGATCGAATTTGTCCCTCATACGCAGTTGATGCACAGCGGCAATGATCCGGTGCGCATTTTTCGTGAATTGTCGACGCTGGGCGCATTAACCGTTCGAGCCGATTGCAGTCGGCTGCCGCGCCTGGCGGAGATGAATCCCGAAGACTGTTATCTGTCCTGGCAGCTCGAATTACGCGGCGCTCAATCCCAGGAAGCCGTGGCGGAAGTATTTGCCTGGGTCGAGGACGAATGCGATTTGCGCATCGAACCGCTGACCGGGTCGGTTCCGCCTACCGCGCCTGAAGTCCAGGAATCTACCCGCACAGGTGCGCCTGAAGCTACTGCTAAAGCCCCCTCTGAAGAAGCCCAGCAAGGCGAGCTCGTACTCGAACGGCGCACCAGCGGCGACCGACGCAAAGGCGAACGCCGGGCCAGCGTCGCCGCCGCGGACAGCGGCTCCATTCGGGTCAGCATTGACAAGGTCGACGCCGTCATCAATCTGGTGGGCGAACTGGTCACAACGCAATCCATGCTAAGCGCGCTCGGCACGGATTTTGAGATGAGCCGCCTGGACAAATTGCACGAGGCCCTTGATCAACTGGATCGCAACACCCGGGATTTGCAAGAACATGTCATGCGCATCCGCATGTTGCCAGTCAGTTCCGTGTTCAGTCGCTTTCCGCGCATGGTGCATGACATCAGCGGCAAGCTGGGCAAGCAGGTCGAACTACTGATGAACGGCGAACAGACTGAAATTGACAAGACGGTCATCGAAAAGATTGGCGATCCGCTGGTTCATCTGGTGCGCAACAGCCTGGATCATGGTCTGGAACCCCCTGCGGAACGGCTGGAGCGCGGCAAGCCGGAAACCGGTAACATCATGCTCGACGCCTACCACAAAAGCGGTAGCATTTTCATTGAGATCGCCGATGATGGCCGGGGCCTGGATCGCGAGGCGCTGCTGCGCAAAGGATTGGAAAATGGTCTGCTGAAACCGGGCGAAGAGTACAGCGATGAGCAAATTTATGAGCTGATTTTTCATCCCGGTCTGTCCACCGCCAAACAAATCAGCGATGTATCCGGGCGCGGCGTTGGCATGGATGTAGTGCGTCGCAACATCCAGGATGTCGGCGGCAATATCCAGGTGGCCAGCGAAGCAGGACGCGGTACGAAGATCACCATCTGTCTGCCATTGACCCTGGCAATTCTTGACGGTCAGTTGGTCACGATCGGCCAGGATTGTTACATCATTCCCCTGCTGTCGATTATCGAATCGGTGCAGGCTCGCGCTGACATGGTCAACCGACTGGCTGGGAAGAATGAAGTGTTTCACTTTCGGGGCCAGCACCTGCCGATCCTGCGTTTGTACGAACTGTTCGGCGCGCAAGGCGCACAAACCGATCTCGAGAAGGGTCTGCTGGTCGTCGTGGAGGCTGATGGTCGACAGGTCGGGCTGTTCGTGGATGACCTGCTGGGTCAGCAACAGATATCCATTAAATCCCTGGAGAAGAATTTCCGCCGGGTACCTGGCGTCGCGGGCGCAACGATCCTGGGCGATGGTCGGGTGGGACTGATTCTCGATATTTCCGGTTTGATCCGGATCAATCATGTAATCTGATGAGGCGAATCATGGAAACGAGAACGACCGATTTGGCCCCTGCGGGGAAGCGCAGCTCTCAACGTGAAGCTGTCGTGGAAAACCTGCAATATCTGACCTTCAATTTGGCGGGCGAATCCTATGGCGTCGATATCCTGAAGGTTCAGGAAATTCGCGGCTGGGTGCCCGTCACCAAGGTGCCTAATGCGCCGGTCTTCGTGCGGGGGGTCATGAATTTGCGGGGCGCCATCGTCCCTGTAGTTGATTTGCGCCTGCGGTTCGGGCTGGAATCTGTGGAATACACCAAGACGACGGTGGTTATCGTGGTCACCGTGCATGCGGAACAGGGTGACCGGATCATCGGCATGGTAGTCGATGGGGTGTCGGATGTTTTGAACATTAATAATGCCGCTGACATCAAGGAAGCGCCGAACTTCGGCTCGGCGGTCAGCACCGAGTTTATCAATGGATTGGTCGCGCTGGATTCGGGCATGGTCATGTTGCTGGACGTTGATCGACTGTTGAGTGTTGAAGAAATGTTTTCTCTGGAAACGGTTCGGAGCAGTAGTTCCCAGGTGCTGGCCCATGCGTAGTCCCTGGGTAAGCGTTCACCTCCCCCCTTTGAAAAAGGGGGGCTGGGAGGGATTTCGCACGGGCGATAGGGCCAAAATCCCCCCTCACCCCCCTTTGCCAGAGGGGGGGACTGGACGGTTACGTCCCTGGCAGAGTTGCGGCGGGTAATCCGTCATGGCGGGCAGTGAATTTGAATTTTCCGATCAGGATTTTCAGCGCATTCGACGCATTATTAACCAGGTAGCAGGTATCTCGTTGGCGGACGGCAAGCGCGAACTGGTGTATAGCCGGCTGTCGCGGCGGTTGCGCCAACGGGGTTTTCGGCGTTTCGCGGACTATTGCGATTATCTGGAACCCGGCGACGATGAAGACGAACTCCGTGAATTCGTCAATGCCCTGACGACGAACCTGACCTCCTTCTTCCGGGAGCCGCATCACTTCGAATTTCTTGCGAATGAACTGTTACCCGCGCTAATGCGCTCACGGGGTTTGAACAACCGGCGCATCCGCATCTGGTCCGCCGGTTGTTCAACCGGGGAAGAACCCTATTCCATCGCGATTGTGCTGCGCGAAGTGCTGCCCAACGTTGGCTGGGATGCCAAAATTCTGGCGACCGACCTGGATTCCAATGTGCTGGCCACTGCCGAACGCGGTATCTATGAGTGGAGCCGCGTCAAAGATCTCAGCGAATCGCGTTTGCGGCGTTGGTTCCAGAAAGGACGAAATGCTCAGGCGGGTTGGGTGCGGGTCGCGCCGGCACTGCGCGATCTGATTACTTTCCGGCAGTTAAATCTGATGAATGATTGGCCGATGCGTGGTCCTTTTGACCTGATTTTCTGTCGTAATGTCGTGATTTATTTCGATAAAGCAACACAGGCAGTCCTCTTCGAGCGCTACGCTGATATCCTGGTTGAGCGTGGTCATCTGTTTGTTGGCCACTCTGAATCGCTGTTCAAGGTCACCGAGCGTTTCGTTCCGCTGGGCAAGACCATTTATCAGCGCTGTCTTTAAAATAAATATAGAGATTAATAGCATGGCGCCAGCTTTAAAAAGTCCTTCCCGTCCAGTGAAACACCTTCGTTTGCCGGAATTCCAGCACATGAAAAGTTACTGGGATCCGATTCAGAGCGTCGAAGTTGTCCGTATTCTGGCGGGGGAATGTTATGTCACGCATTGCCACGAGATGATTACCACGGTGCTGGGTTCCTGTGTATCCGCCTGCGTCCGCGACGCCGCAACCGGGATTGGCGGCATGAACCATTTCATGCTGCCAGCAGAAAAAGCCGAGCGAAACAATAAAACTGCAACGCATGGCCTGGATGCTGACGCGGCCTATGGCAGTTATGCAATGGAGCGCCTGATTAATAGCATTTTGAAATATGGCGGGCGACGCGAGAACCTGGAGGTCAAAATTTTCGGCGGCGGACGGATCATGGGCGGCATGGCCGATGTGGGGCAGCAAAACATCCGCTTTGTGCGCGCCTATTTGCGTACCGAGGGTTTGAAGATTGCCGCCGAGGATGTCGGCGGCGACTACCCGCGCCGCATGGCGTATTTTCCGGCGACCGGCAAGGTGCTGCTCAAAAAATTGCGCAACGTTCGCAATGAAACCATTGTTCAACAGGAAAGCGCCTATCTTGCCGATCTGCGCCGGGAAGCGACCGAAGGCGGCGAGGTCGAACTGTTCGGAGACTAAGCGTATGCCGGGCAATAAAATTAAAGTATTAATCGTTGACGACTCGGCCTTGGTGCGTCAAATTCTGACGGAGATTCTCAGCCGCGACCCAGGTATCGAAGTCGTGGGTTCTGCGACAGATCCCTATGCAGCCCGCGAGAAAATCAAAAAACTCAATCCTGATGTGCTGACTCTGGATGTGGAAATGCCGCGCATGGATGGCTTGACGTTTCTGAGCAACCTCATGCGGCTGCGACCCATGCCGGTGGTCATGGTATCATCGTTGACCGAGAACGGCGCGGCGGTCACCCTCCAGGCGTTGGAGCTGGGCGCGGTTGATTTCGTCACTAAACCCAAGGTGGATGTCGCGCATGCGCTGGATGATTATGCCTTGGAGATTCGCGAGAAAGTGCGCATGGCGACGCGGGCCAAGGTTCAGGAGCGGCGGTCGGCTCCGGTGGAACCTGCGGCGGCGGCGGGCCGACTTGCAGCGGTGCCTGAAAAATACTCCGCTGATGTAATTATGCAACGGGACAGTCAAAAGCGGCGGACTTTCAAAACGACCGACTGCATTATTGCCATCGGCGCCTCAACGGGCGGTACCGAAGCTATCAAGGAAGTCTTAATTCGTTTACCGCAGCAATGTCCGGGAGTCGTTATTACCCAGCACATTCCGGAAGCCTTCAGCGGGCCGTTTGCCCGACGCATGGATTCGGTTTCGGCGCTATCGGTTTGCGAGGCGCAGGATGGCCAGCAGGTGATGCCGGGCCATGCCTACATCGCGCCGGGCGATCGGCATTTGGTCCTGTTCCGCGACGGCGCTCGCTATGTCTGCCGACTGAATGATGGCCCGCCGGTCAATCGCCACCGGCCGAGCGTCGATGTCTTGTTCCGATCCGTCGCTACCCATGCGAGCCTGAACGCCATCGGGGTGATTTTGACCGGCATGGGTGATGACGGAGCGCAAGGTTTGAAGGAAATGCATGAAGCGGGAGCACCGACCATCGCTCAGGATGAGCAAACCAGCGTGGTCTGGGGAATGCCCGGTCAAGCAGTGAAACTGGGCGGGGTTGATAAAATCATGCCTCTGGAAGCCATCCCGGCCCAGATCATGCGGTTGGTGGAAGAACATAGCCGGTGACCGGCGAGTAGCGAACAGTAACAGGACTTTCGCTTTCACACTACATGTATGGTTGTTCTTTCCAGGAAATCCACCATATACGGTGGTATAGAGCCATCCGAGCGAAAGTCCTGAGTAAGTAGTGAATGGTGAATAGTGCTAATAGATCATGCGACCGATAAAGGAAAGCGCCCAGTGAGTGGAATGCCTGCAAACACGGATGAATCCCTGCTTCAGGTCGTTACCGATATCCTATTGTCTGTTCAGGAAATTCTGGCGACGAAGGATACCAAGGTGCATGACGACATTCATCGAGGCAAGACGCTGATTAACGATGCGGTCGTTAAGTTGGGTAATAGCTTTAATAGTCTGAACACCCAAACCCATGCCCAGCAACAAGTCGTTGCTTCACTGATTCAAGAGGTCTCCGAAGAGGGCGCTGGATCGCAGCATAGCGATCGGGCCAGCGTTCGGGAAATTGCCGATGGCATGTCGACTATTTTACAAAGTTTCATGGACATGCTCGCTCAGGTGAGCGCCCAGAGCAGTGGGGTGATCGCTAAAATGGAGGCGATGACCGATGTGGTCAATCAGACATTTTCCCTGTTAAGTAACGTCGAGATGATCACCAAGCAAACCAATTTGTTGTCCCTTAACGCTTTTATCGAAGCGGCCCGTTCGGGCGAGGCCGGGCGGGGTTTTCAGGTCGTTGCCACCGAGATGCGTAATCTGTCGCAAAATTCGGCGAAATTGAACGAACAGATTCGGGTTCAGGTCGAAAAATCCAAGAAAATCGTTCATGAAACCCGGGAAGTGGTTAACGAAATGGCCGCGCGCGACACGGATTCTCTCAATGAGGCCCGGGATAGTTCCGATATGCTGTTTGCCAAGCTGGCGGTGATGAATGAGCATATCTCCCAGAATCTAAGTCAGGTTTCCGAGATTACTCAAGGCATTGATCGCAGCGTGGGATTAGCGGTGCAGTCTCTGCAATTCGAGGATATCGTAGGCCAGTTGTTGACGCACGCTGAACGCGAGCTGGGCGAACAGGAAAAAACTTTAATGGAATTGCGCGAACGTCTGGCAAGTTTCACTAAAACCGCGCAAGGCGGCGGGGATCTTCAGGCGGCGCTCTTTAAGCTTCATGATCATTTGCAGTCAATCCGACAGTCCGCAGTCTTCCAGAAAAGCAAATCGGTTTTGCAGGAATCCATGGACGAAGGAGACGTAGAGTTGTTTTGAGTTGTAACCGTTCGCTCCCCTCCCCACTTGCGGGAGAGGGGTTGGGGAAGAAAACTGGAAATTCTTCCTAACCCTCCCTTGGCAGGGGACAGGGAACTGAACGCTTATTTTGAGTTAAATCGCGCCATTCGCCACTTGCCACAGGATGGAGGAATTATGCATGGTTTTGGGCCTCGGGCGCTGACCCCAGGCGATGGCCGGGATTGGTTGATTCAAGCCTGGCAATTGATGTGGCGGCGACCGGGGTTATTCGTGGCTATTGCGCTGCTTGCCCCATCGGGCAGCGCCCTGCTGTTGGCGTTGCCGGTTTGGGAATGGTGGTTGCCCCTGTTGGGGGGCTGGGTGACGTTGATCGCCACCGTACTTTGTTATGGTTTGCCGCTTAGTCTAACGGTAACGCTGGCTTGTGGAATAGCTCGTGCGGCCAACCGCAAGCAGGCGCCAGCCCCCAAACAATTGTTTAATTGGACGGCGGCCAAAGCGTTGACGCGAACCAGCCTGTTTTTGTTTGCCCTGTTGTTGCAAGGCTATCTAGTGGTCTATTGGGTGCAGGATCAACTCTTGCCCGTCGATCTGGCTGCCGCTGGCGATCCAGTGTCTGTTGTTCCACCGCCCGCCGCCTTCGGGGTTGCCAGCACTTTATTAGGGACGCAACTGAGCGTTCTGGGAAGCGTACTACTGGTTTTACAAATATTGTTGGCCATTTTTGTGGTTCCCTTGCAGTTATTCCGCGAGCTGCCGCTTTCGGTATGTTGGCGGCGTAGCGTTCTGGCCATGCAACTTAATCCCTGGCTGTTTCCGGCGCTGGGTTTGAGTGGTCTAGCGCTGGCGACTTTGCCATTCTTCGAGTTGTTTGCTATCCCTGCGCAGGTGTTGGCGCTGCCGCTGCCCGTTTATCTGGGCATTCTCCTGTATGTGGCCTGGAACGATGTGTTTCAGGGCGGCGCCGAAGAGGACGAAATCCTGGAGATTCAGGATCAGTGGCGGGCCAGCGTCAGCAGCGGCTCCCTGTCGAGGTCTATCCGTGTGAAGAAATCATCGAGAACGATAGGGCGGTCGGCGGCCGGAGCGCTGACGGCAGCGCTGGCCTGGCTTCTGTCGACTTCGGCAATAGCCGCAGAATTCAAAGTACTCGTCGTAATGAGCTATGAGGAAGATAACCCCTGGGTCCAGGAGATCCGCGAAGGGATTGAAGGGGTGCTCTCCCCCTCAAGCGAGATTCGTTATTTCTACATGAATACGAAAGCCGATCGCGCCAACGGACCAAAGCGCGCAGAAGAAGCCTATGCCTTGTTCCAACAGTTCCAACCCGATGGCGTGATCGCGGCTGATGACGACGCCCAGGCGATGTTCGTAGCGCCCTTCCTTAAGGACAAGAGCGATAAACCGGTCATGTTCAACGGCGTTAACGCCGAACTGGAAAAGTACGGATTTCCGTCGCGCAACGTCTCCGGCGTGCTGGAGCGCGCCCATGTCCAGGAATCCCTGTCCTTCATCAAGCAGTTGTTGCCTTCCATTCAGAACATTTGCTTCCTGACCAACAATGTTCCGTCGGGCCAAGCGCTGCGCGCCCAGGTCATGCGCGAAAAGGACAGCTATCCAGTGACGCTCTCCGACTTCTACCTGGTTTCCACGACGCGTGAACTCGCTGCACTGAAAAAGCCGCTGAATGCGTCATGCGATGCCCTGTTCATCGACAGCCTCGAGGGCATCACGGATCAAAGCGGCAAATCGCTCACCAATCTGGAAATCAGCAAATTACTGAAGGACATTTACCGCGGTCCGATGTTGGCGGGCAACCGCTATCAGGTTGAACAGGGCGCCTTGGCGGCTGTCGTTAAGACCGGACAAGAGCAAGGCGAGAAATCGGCGGAAATGCTGCTTCAAGCCATGCGCGGCAAATCGGTGGCGGCCATTCCCATCATGAAAAACGTACAGGGGCAGCGTATCATTAACGTAACGGAACTGGAGCGTAGAGGGGTTGTCCTGAAACCGATGGCGCTGAGAGGAGCGACGCTGGTGCGCGAGCAACCGTAAGCAGTGGAAGCGAATCATGCCACCTTGGCCAAAAGGCATTGCAAGCAAGCTGTATGTCCTGGTGACGCTCAATGCCCTGGCAATAGGCATAACCGTCATCCTGACCATTGGTTCCTTCAATCAACTCGAAGATCTGGCGGCGCAGATTTCCTCGGTCCAGATGCAGCAGGTCATTGACAATGCCGCCATTGGACGCGATCTGACCGCTACGCTTTCCGAGATTGATCTGGCGAATCGAACATGCCGGGACACGACGGCATTCGGCGCGGCACGCGCTCACATCGGCCACTCACTGGACGCACTGATCAAGAAACTCCCGGATCAGGAGCTAATTGAGTTAATGCGCGCTCTGCGGCGGGAAACCCAACATCTGTTCGATGTATGTGGAGAGATTGGCGACGTCCTGACCGAAATAGCAGAAACCGACCGTCGCCTGCTGACCGCATTCGAGGAATTGGAGAGCTTGACAGGGCGGGCGCTGATCGACCAAACGCTGGCTGGCAAGTCGGTTAGTCATCTCGACCAGATCATTGCGCTAGTCTCGGGCTATCGTGAAACCGCATTGCATATCGGCAAGCAAATCGCCATACAAAGTGGCGACAACCGATCGGCGGATGACGCCGAAGTTGCCGTACTCCCCGCTATCGACAATCTCGTTCTGCGCATCCAGGGTTTTACCCCAGCGTCACCTGAAATGGCGCGCATTGCCAAATATGTCGGTGCGCTCACTCAGGCCTACCGTGAGCAGGTGATTCGACTGAACGCAAAGCTAGGGGACTACGACGCAATACTTGCGCACAATCATGACGCCCGGGAGACGGTGCTTGCACAGATGAAGCGTCTGGATACCGGCGTAGCGAGTCATGCCACTATGCTAAACGACCAAATCCGACAGGCGGTGCGCGACACTCGATATGGCGTCCTCGTGTTTGCAGCGCTGATCGTGTTCGTATCTGTCATCTATGCCTTGCGTGTAGTCCGCCGTAACATCCGCACGCCACTCCAACGGGTTCTTGATCAAGTTGTGGCGATCAATCCAGGGAAACCGAGGAAACGGATTCTTGCATCCGAGCGCTCGGAACGCAACGAGTGGAAAACGATTCAGGCTGCACTCACAGAAATGACGCTGGAACTTGCGGAATCGACCTACCTGTTGCAGAAAGTGATTGATACGTTGCCGATCCGTGTGTTCTGGAAGGACCGCAACCTCAACTATCTCGGATGCAATCCCGCCTTCGCTCAGGACGCCGGTAAGCAAGCGCCGTCTGAACTGATCGGTCGCGACGACTTTGCTATGGGCTGGACGCCACAGGCCGATCGCTATCGCGCCGACGACCAGCAAGTGATGGACTCAGGTCAGCCCCGTCTGGACTATGAGGAACCTCAAACTACGCCCGACAACAGGACCATCTGGCTGCGCACCTCCAAGGTGCCGCTGCGCGACGCTGAAGGAAACGTGTTCGGAGTACTCGGCATCTACGACGACATCACCCAGCGCAAAGAGGCTGAAGCTGAGCTGGAACAGGCCGCCAGCGTGTTTCAGCACGCCAACGAAGGCATCACGATCACCGACGCGGACGGCGTCATCCTTGATGTCAATACGGCGTTCACCCGCATCACCGGCTACAGCCGGAAAGAGGCGCTGGGCCAAAATCCCCGCATCCTGAAGTCCGGACGGCAAGACGCGGCGTTTTATGCCGAGATGTGGCAGACTCTGCACAGCCAGGGACGTTGGGCCGGTGAAATCTGGAACCGTCGCAAGAACGGCGAAGTCTATGCCGAGCTGTTGACCATCAGCGCCGTGCGCGACTCCAATGGCTGTGTGCAACGTTATGTTGGGCTGTTCTCGGACATCAGTGTGCAAAAGGAACACCAACAGCAGCTTGAGCACATCGCCCACTATGATGTCCTCACCGGCTTGCCCAACCGTGTCCTGCTGGCCGACCGTTTGCAGCAGGCCCTGGCGCAAACCCTGCGCCGAGGTACGCAACTTGCCGTGGTCTACTTCGACCTGGACGGCTTCAAGATCATCAACGATCGCCATGGCCATGATGCCGGCGACCGCCTGCTAATGACGCTAGCCGACCGGATGAAACACGCCCTGCGCGAAGGCGATACCCTGGCCCGCCTGGGAGGGGACGAGTTCGTCGCGATATTGGTCGATCTGCCGGACGTCGACGCTAGCTTGCCCTGGCTAAACCGGCTGCTGCGGGCCATCGCCGAACCCGTGCACGACGAAGTGGGGCCGTTGCAGGTCTCCGCCAGCCTGGGGATCAGCTTCTATCCGCAAGCGGAACCCGTCGATGCCGATCAGCTGCTACGCCAAGCTGACCAGGCTATGTACCAAGCCAAGCTCGCCGGTAAAAACCGCTACTACCTGTTCGACGCAGCGCATGATCGCGGCTTGCGTGGTCGCCACGCAAGCATCGAACGCTTCCGGAAGGCCCTGGTCAACGGGGAGTTCGTGCTGCATTACCAGCCCAAGGTTAACATGCGCCGAGGCAACGTGATCGGTGTCGAGGCGCTGATCCGCTGGCAACACCCCGAGCGAGGGCTGCTGTCACCCGGCGGCTTTTTGCCGACACTCGAAAACCACCCTTTGATGATCGAGTTGGGTGACTGGGTGATCGAGACCGCGCTTGCCCAAGTGACGGCTTGGCGCGGGGCGGGAGCAGCGTTGCCGGTGAGCGTCAATGTCACCGCCATGCAACTGGATCAAGCCGATTTCATCGACAAACTACACGCTGCCCTGGACCGCCACCCGGATATGCAACCTGGCGATCTGGAGCTAGAGGTACTCGAAACCAGCGCGCTGGAGGATATTACCAAGGTATCCCAGATCCTTCGCGCTGCGCAGGCGCTGGGAATCCGGTTCGCGCTCGATGATTTCGGGACCGGCTATTCCTCGCTGACCTACCTCAAACGCCTGCCGGTTGAGACCCTCAAGATTGATCAGAGCTTTGTGCGCGGCATGCTGGATGACCCCGACGACCTAACGATTCTGGCCGGCGTCATCAGTCTGGCCGGCGCTTTCCAGCGTGAGGTGATCGCCGAGGGCGTGGAAACCGCAGCCCATGGTGAACTGCTACTGCAATTGGGCTGCGAACTAGGCCAAGGCTATGCGATTGCCCGTCCCATGCCGGCAGCGCAAATTTTTGAGTGGATGACACAGTGGCAACCCCACACCTCCTGGATCACCGCCGTGAGGATCGACCCGAATAATGTGGATTAATAGTGATAAGCGATGATTCTAAAAAATCAATCTTCATTATAAACAACGCATTCATCCTAGCGAGGGGTCAGGATTGCGTCAATCTGGCGCAAAGCAAGACCGAAATCTTCAGTTAAAGGTATGGCTCCCGCACCGGCGAGCATCCCAGCGCAACCATCAGCGATTCGTCCGCCAACAAACACCGGGACCGTCACCTTCTGGCAAAGTCTGAGCAGATCTTCCTCAATAATGCCCAGGGCGGTCTCATCCGATCCCGATAAAACAACCGCATGGACGCCAGCACGTTCGACGACCGGTGGTAACTCTGTCAACGGCGTGTTCGGTCCCAATAAGACCAGAGAGTAGTCCTGATCCAGCGCCGCCAACGCGAAAAGGAGCAAGCCGACTTCGTGTTGCTCGCCCGGCAGGCAAGCGCCCAACAATTTCGGCCCCTTGTGGTTACAACCGCGATGATGGAAGCGGGCGCCCAGTTTGTTGCGCAGAAACATGCTGAAAAAATGTTCCTCGGCAACGCTGCCCAATCCCTCTGCCCAGCGTTCGCCCAATTCTCGCAGCAACGGTATGATTAATCGGTGGGTAACCATGTCGACCGGATAGAGCGACAAAACTTCACTGTGGGTGTCATTTAAAACTCCATCATCGAAGGCCGCGACCGCTTGTAGCAAGCGATGACGGTAGCCTTGCCAGAAATCCGGATTTTCCTCGGCATGAATCTCTGGCGTTGCATCAGACTGGGCTTGAGGATTATCGAGCACTTGCCGCACCTGCCCAATGGACATGCCGTTATTCAGCAGCGAAACTACTTGATGGATCAGGTCCACATCGGCCATCGTGTAGAGGCGATGACCTTTGGGCGTGCGCACCGGTTTGATGAGATCGTAGCGACGCTCCCAGGCGCGCAGAGTGACCGAGTTCACGCCAGTCAAGCCGGAAACCGTGCGGATGGGCACCAAGCCCTGGTCAGGCAAGCTGCAATGATTGAGATTGTTATGCATTGGAGATGGATCTCTTCGATACCGGGGTTCAGCCGGAATGGAATATTTTGTACAAATAGTGTACAAAATACCCTAATTATTCATAATTTCTCGCTTATATTTAGACTAATATTATACAAACTTTAAGCTGAATACTACTCTCGAAGGGTCAAAATGTTGCGTCTTCCTCTCCGGTTATTGATGTGAGTAATGCTATCGCGACTAGCGTTGCGGTTTCAGCGCAAGCCATGCTCGCGGGTGGCGGCGAAACGAACTTCTGGCCAGCGTTCCTGGGTCAGCTGTAAATTGACCCGACTGGGGGCGATATAGACCAGTTCGCCATGATGGTCCAGCGCTAGGTTATCGCGCAGCTTGTGCTGGAAATCCTCAAAACGCTTGACGTCGGGACAACGGACCCAGCGGGCGGTAGCGACATTGACATTCTCGAATCCGCATTCGACCCCGTATTCACTGCGGAGCCGAAAAGCAGCGACGTCGAATTGCAACACGCCCACTGCCCCCAGGATGAGATCGTTGCTATTGAGTGGGCGAAATAATTGGGTAGCGCCTTCCTCGCACAACTGTTCCAGACCCTTCTGTAACGCCTTCATTTTCAGCGGATCGCGCAGTCGGGCGCGGCGGAACAGTTCCGGGGCGAAGTCCGGGATACCGGTAAATTGCAAGTCCTCGCCCTGGGTGAACGTATCGCCAATACGAATGGTGCCGTGGTTGTGCAAGCCAATAATGTCGCCAGGAAAAGCGTCTTCGGCATGTTCGCGCTCGGCGGCCATAAAGGTCAGCGCATCGGCGATTTTTACCTCCCGGCCCAGCCGAACATGGCGCACTTTCATCGCAGGCTGATAGGTTCCGGAACAAATGCGTAGGAAGGCGATGCGGTCGCGGTGCTGAGGGTCCATATTCGCCTGGATTTTGAACACAAACCCGGTGAAAGCCTCTTCTCCTGGTTCGACTTCACGGCTGGCGGCGGCGCAGGAGCGGGGCGGTGGGGCATGTTCGATGAACCCATCCAGCATCTCCTGCACGCCGAAGTTGGTCAGCGCGGAACCAAAAAATACCGGGGTCAGGCGTCCCGCGCGGTATTCAGCGAAATCGAAGGCATGACTGGCCCCGCGCACTAGTTCGACTTCATCGCGCAGGGCTTGCGCCCGGTCCGAACCCAGCGCCTGATTGACCTCCGGGCTGCTTAATCCCTGGAGAATGCGCCCGGTATTGATCCGCCCATCGCGGGAGGGATCGTAGAGATGAATAAAATCCTGCTCAAAGTGATAGACGCCCTTTAACTCCCGCCCCATGCCAATCGGCCAGGTCACTGGAGCGCAGCGGATTTTCAGAATCTCTTCAACCTCATCCAATAACTCAATGGGTTCGCGGCCATCACGGTCGAGTTTATTGATGAAGGTAAAAATCGGCGTGTCGCGCAGTCGGCAGACTTCCATCAGTTTGATCGTGCGTTCCTCGACGCCCCGGGCGCAGTCGATCACCATCAGCGCCGAATCGACGGCGGTCAGGGTGCGGTAGGTGTCCTCGGAAAAATCCTCGTGACCGGGGGTATCGAGCAGGTTGATGATGCGGTCGCGATAGGGGAACTGCATCACCGATGAAGTGACCGAAATGCCGCGTTGCTGCTCCAGGGCCATCCAGTCGCTGGTCGCGTGACGCGCCGCCTTGCGGCCCTTGACCGTTCCGGCCAATTGGATGGCGCCACCAAACAGCAGCAGTTTTTCCGTCAGGGTCGTCTTGCCAGCGTCAGGGTGGGAAATAATGGCAAAGGTGCGGCGCCGTTGCAGTTCTTGGAGCAGAGTGGTCATGGTGAAAAGCCGGATGGGGTCTTATTGGAAAAGAAAGTAATTTTACCTGAATTCAGCAACGCGGCGGGCTTATCATAACGATTTCGGCTCCCAACCCTGACGAGGAACATCATCATGTAGCATCCTCTGCTTGCCTCACTGCAAATTGCCGAGCGCGGCAAGGTCGTCAGCGCGCGCGAGGCGGTGACCCTGATTCGCCCTGGCGATACCCTGGCCACCAGCGGTTTTGTCGGCACCGGCTTTGCCGAGGACATCGCCTGCGCGGTCGAGGACCTGTTCCTGGCGCCAGATGCCGGTCCGGATGCGCCGGTGCTGGATAAACCACGCGATTTGACGCTGGTTTACGCCGCCGGTCAGGGCGATGGGAAAACCCGGGGCCTGAATCATTTCGGTCACGAAGGGCTGGTGAGGCGCATCATCGGCGGCCACTGGGGCCTCGTACCAAAACTGCAAGTGCTGGCGGTGGCCAATAAAATTGAAGCCTGGAACCTGCCGCAGGGGGTCATCACCCATCTGTTCCGCGATATTGCCGCCGGAAAACCGGGGACGCTGACTCGGGTTGGGCTGGGCACCTTTGTCGATCCGCGCCTGGGCGGCGGCAAACTCAACGCGCGCACCCAGGACGATATCGTCAGATTGATGATAATCGACGACGAGGAATACCTATTTTACAAAGCTTTTCCGATTAATGTGGGCATCATTCGCGCCACCACCGCTGACATTGATGGCAACTTGACCATGGAAAAGGAAGCGCTGACCTTGGAATCGTTGGCGATTGCAACCGCGGCGCACAATTCTGGCGGCATCGTTATCGCCCAGGTCGAACGGGTCGCCGAGCGCGGTTTTCTGCGACCTAAGGATGTGCGCGTGCCGGGTATTCTGGTGGATTGCATCGTCGTTTCCCCGCCGGAACATCACTGGCAGACCTTTGCTACGCCCTACAATCCCGCTTTCTCCGGTGAAATTAAAGCGCCGCTGGCCTCGATTCCTGCCATGCCGATGAGCGAGCGCAAGATTATCGCCCGCCGCGCGGCGCTGGAACTGACCATGAATGCGATCGTTAATCTCGGCATTGGGATGCCGGAAGGGGTGGCCAACATCGCCGCCGAGGAGAAGATTATCGACCTGCTGACTCTGACCGCCGAGCCGGGCGTGGTCGGCGGCATTCCTGCCGGCGGGCTGGATTTCGGGGCCGCCACCAATGTGCAGGCGATTATTGATCAACCGAACCAGTTTGATTTTTATGATGGCGGCGGTCTGGATATCGCCGTATTGGGTTTAGCGCAGGTTGATCGGCAGGGCAATCTCAATGTCTCGAAATTCGGTCCACGCATTGCCGGTGCGGGTGGTTTCATCAACATTAGCCAGAATGCCCGTAAAGTGGTGTTCGCTGGAACATTCACCGCCGACAAGTTGGACATGGCTGTGGAAAACAGCCAATTGCGCATACGCCACGAGGGGGAAACCACGAAGTTCGTGGAAACGGTTGAACAGCGCACGTTCAGCGGTGAAGTCGCCAGCCAGCGCCAGCAACCGGTGTTGTATGTCACGGAGCGAGCGGTATTCCGGCTGACCGCAGAGGGACCGGAGTTGATCGAGATCGCCCCGGGCCTTGATCTGGAGCGGGACGTGTTGGCGAAAATGGCGTTTCGACCGGCCATCAGTCCGCAACTTAAGACCATGGATGCCTGCATCTTCAACGACGGACCGATGGGTTTGCGCGAGTTGCTGGTCGCGCGGCCACTGGATCAACGTCTGTCTTATGACCCGGCCAAGAATCTGTTCTTCCTGAATTTCGAGGGTCTGGCCGTGCGTAGCCATGAAGATATCGCCCGAATTCGTGCGGCTATCACCAGCCGTTTGGAACCGCTCGGCAAACCGGTGTTCGGCATTGTCAACTACGACAATTTCTCAATCACCCCGGAGTTAATGCAGGACTATATGAATATGGTGCGCGATGTCGTGCAGCGCTACTACCTGGGCGTGACCCGCTACACCACCAACACTTTCCTGCGCGCCCAACTCGGGGATGCCCTCCGGCGACACAATCTTAAGCCCGATCTCTACGCCACCGCTGCCGAGGCGGCAGCGCGGCTTGATCCCTCGTAAGCACTCTCATGGTCTCCTCTTTTGCAAGGCGGAGGTTTTTAAGGAAGATAAAGCGATTCCTTGCACAAGCTTCAGGATTTTCTGCTAGGGTTTACCGTCATGTCTCCCCTTTTGCAGAGGAATCCCGACCCATCATGACCTGCGATTTCCATGTCCTTGCCGCGCCCGGCGTTCGCAACCTTCAACCCTATCAACCCGGCAAGCCGGAAAGCGAATTACGCCGGGAGTATGGTCTTAGCGACATCGTCAAATTGGCCTCCAACGAAAATCCGCTGGGTCCCAGTCCTCGTGCGGTAACCGCCATTCACGATGCGTTGGGCAACTTGGCGCGTTATCCCGATGGTAACGGCCTTGAACTCAAGGCTGCCCTGTCCGCCAAGCTCGGGCTATCGATGGCCATGTTGACCCTGGGCAACGGCTCCAACGATGTGCTGGAACTGATTGCCCGCGCTTTTCTGACGGCGGAACATGAAGCGGTCTTTTCCGAACACGCCTTCGCGGTCTATCCCCTAGTCACCCAGGCCATTGGTGCTACTGCTCGGGTCGCCAAAGCCTATTTACCGAATCACGCCATGCCCTGCGGTCACGATCCAGCAGCCCTGCTCGCTCTGGTCAATGAGCGTACTCGGGTCGTGTTTATCGCCAATCCCAACAATCCCACCGGTACATGGCTCACTACAGCGGAGTTGCAGGGGTTACTAGAGGCGATACCTCCAGCGGTGATCGTTGTCGTGGATGAGGCTTATTTTGAATATGTCGAGCCGGAAACCGATTGTCCCAACGCCCTGCGCTGGCTGGACCGTTTCCCGAATCTTGTTGTAACCCGCACCTTTTCCAAAGCCTATGGATTGGCGGGACTGCGGGTCGGCTATGCTGTTTCTCATCCGGCAATCGCTGATTTGCTGAACCGGGTGCGCCAACCTTTTAATGTCAACAGCCTGGCGCTGGTCGCCGCAGCGGCGGCGCTAGAGGATGTCAGTCACCTGGAGCAGGGGCGTGCGGTCAACCGCGCCGGGATGCGGCAAGTGCAGGGCGCCTGTCGGCAATGGGGTTTGAACTGGCTACCGTCAGCAGGCAATTTTCTGTGCGTGGATATGGGTCGCTCAGGGCGCGAGGTATTTGTAGAACTCCTGAAACGAGGCGTGATTGTCCGTCCTGTCGATAACTATGGACTTCCTCAGCACCTGCGAATCAGCATCGGCAGCGCGGCGGAAAACGCCCGATTGATTGCGGCCATGCAGGACGTGTTGCGGGGTTGACATGAAGACAGCGCAACCCCTGATTCAACGCCTATGCCTCATCGGCGTTGGGCTAATCGGCGGCTCGCTGGCCCGGGCGTTGCGGGACGTTGGCGAAGTGGGCGAGGTCATTGGCTGTGGGCGTGGCGAGGACAATCTGCGGGCCGCCGTGCGTCTGGGGGTCATTGACCGTTATGTGACCGATCCCGCCCAGGCGGTCTCAGGCGCAGATGTAGTCGTTATCGCGGCGCCGCTGAGCGCGATTGAACCCGTGCTACGCATGATCGTTCCCTGCCTTTCCGCCGATACCGTAGTAACCGATGTAGGCAGCGCCAAGGGCAGCGTGTTGGCGGATGTGGAACGGGTTTACGGCGCGATTCCACCGCATTTTGTACCCGGCCATCCGATTGCCGGCACGGAGCAAAGCGGCGTCGAAGCCTCGTTCGCCACCCTGTTCCAGGGTCGGCGGGTGATTTTGACTCCGCTGGCGGAGACCTCGTCCGCTGCCCATCGTCTCATCCAGCGCATGTGGGAGTTGACCGGCGCAGAAGTGATCGACATGGGGGTGCGTCATCACGATGCCGTGTTAGCCGCCACCAGTCATCTTCCGCATATACTGGCTTACACGCTGGTCGACACCCTGGCGCGGCTGGATGACCGGGCGGAGATTTTCCGCTATGCCGCTGGCGGATTCCGTGATTTCAGCCGCATTGCTTCCAGTGATCCAAAAATGTGGCATGATATTTGTTTCGCCAATCGCGAACAGTTATTGGAGATGATTGCGTTGTTCAGCGCCGATCTGGAGCGGCTGGCTACTGCGATCCGCAACGAAGACCACGCCGCTCTTCTCGCCACCTTCCAGCGAGCCAAACGCGCCCGGGACAACCTGTACCTTGAGTAATGAGTCACTGAAACGCCAGATATGGAGTAAGTCGAGTGCGCGAATGAATCCATTATTTTGGCGAGATTCCTGAGAATGTTGCCCACCCCTCTCCTTTTCTCCTACAAGCGCGGCGCTCAACTTTATCCCCGCTTCCTGCGTTCTGATCAACATCCTTGGGCGGAACAGGTACTGACTGTGATCGCCGAACATCAACACCGCCCACGCGGCGAGTTGCAGGCTGCGTTGCGGGCGCTGGAAGGCGACTCGCCTGATTACCGCATCGTGCGCGGTTTCGCCCACTTGGCGCTCAACGCCGCCGAATTCACTCTGGCCACGGGCGAGTTGGAACCGGAAACCTTGCGGCGTGAAGTGTTCACATTAGCCGCTGAACAGGGCAGTTATGGCGAGTCCCAGGCGCAACAGGTTCTGGAAGCCGTTGCGCCGCGCTACCAGCTGGAAGCAGAGACCCTGCGTGAAGCATTGTATGCCGATTTGCCAGAGAATCACCGGTTGACTGCATTGCCGGACTTCACTCCAGAACGGTTGATCGACCGCTATAACCTGGCGCAAGCGCAGGGCTTGCTGTATTCAGCGCTCTATTTGCGCCTCATTGCCCACCGCAATGTTCCTGGTGAATACCGCCGGTTGTTCCAGCATCTCAAATTCCACGGACTGATGTACGCGGTCGAGGGCAACCTGGACGATGGTTACCAAATCTATGTGGACGGCCCCGCCAGCCTGTTCAAGCAGACCCGTAAATATGGTTTGCAAATGGCGGTGTTCCTGCCGGCGTTGCTGCGGGTTAGCCGCTGGCAAATGGAGGCGGTCTTGCAACGGGATGGCCAGGAACTGAGTTACCAGCTGGATTCGCAATCGCCGCTCAAACCGCTGACTGCCCCACCGCCCACCTACGACAGTCTGCTGGAAGAGAGTTTCGCCCGTCGCTGGGAGAAGCTGGGTACGCCGTGGACCCTGGAGCGGGAAGTGGAAATCGTGGATTTAAAAGGGACGGTGTTTGTGCCAGACTTTGCCTTGCGTCATGTCGACGGTCGCGTAATTCACATTGAGATCATGGGCTTTTGGCACCCGGACTATCTGCGCCGCAAGCTGGATAAATTGCGCCGGGCCGCCATGCCGAATCTGATCGTCGCTGTCTCGGAGCGGCTGAACGCTGGTGCCGATGATTTCCGCGATATCCCCGGCCCGGTGATCTTTTTCAAAGGCAAGCTCGAACCGCGTCAGGTGCTGGCGGTGCTGGGATCGTTGTCCACTTGTAAGAATTCATCTCCCCCCTTTGAAGAAGGGGGGCCGGGGGGGATTCCGCATGGGCAACGAGGCCAAAATCCCCCCTCACCCCCCTTTGCCAAAGGGGGGGATTGAACGGTCACGTCCGCCTGAGCGCTTTCCCCGCTAAAATTAGCCCACTCTACTTTCCCAGCAACCCTCCTTATGAACCTTGAAAAAGTCATCTTCGGTTTCTTTATCGTCCTCGCCGCCACTTTGAACTTTGGTTTCTTCATCGGCGATCTGGACAATCCGATTCACCACGACGTTTATGAACTGTTCGCGGCGATCGTGGTGAACTTGATCGCTACCGTGCTGAAATTCGGCGACCGCACCCACATCGGCGCAATTCATCTTTCCACCAGCCTGGTGGCCGATCTGCAATTGATTGCGGCGGCGCTGGTCTGGGGCTATGGCGCGCATGTCGCCAGCGCCGGCGCCGGCATTACCCCCGAGATGACCGCCAAGGTCGTTTCCCTGTCCGGCGGCGCGCTGTTCGCCAACGTCGTGTCGATGGTCATTCTGATCGCCGAAACCATCATGCAGAAACGATGAACCCCGAAAGCTACGAAAGCACGTTCTTTCTGGCGCTGCGGCGGATGCGCGCGCCGCTGATCACGCTGATCGTGATTTACGCGGTTTCGATCCTGGGTCTAACGCTGATTCCCGGTCTGGATGCTGAGGGCAACCCCAGCCAAATGGACTTTCTGCACGCTTTCTATTTCATCAGCTATACCGCGACCACCATCGGTTTCGGCGAAATTCCCAACGCCTTTTCCGAAGCGCAACGGATGTGGGTCACGCTGTGCATTTATCTGTCGGTCATTGGCTGGGCCTACTCGATTGGCGCGTTGCTGGCCTTGTTGCAGGATCAGAATTTCCGCAATGCAGTGCGTTTGCAACGCTTTGGCCGGGCCGTGCGGAATATGCGGGAACCGTTTTACCTGGTCTGCGGCTATGGCGAAACCGGGCAGTTGCTCTGCCGCGCGCTGGATCAACTCGGGGTGCGGGCGATTGTCATCGAAGTCAGCGAGAGCCGGGTCAGTCAACTGGATTTGCACGGTCATACTGCAGACATCCCGGCGCTGGCGGCTGACGCCAGTCAACCGGAAATCCTCAAACTGGCGGGTCTGACGCACCGCTGCTGCCAGGGCGTGATCGCGTTGACGAATGACGATAGCGCCAACTTGGCCATCGCCATCGCCGCCCGATTGCTGGCGTCTCAATTGACGGTTCTGTGCCGGGTCGAAACGCTGGAAACCGCCGCCAACATGGCGTCCTTTGGCACCCAGCACATTATTAATCCCTTCGATAAATTTGGCCGTTATCTGGCGCTGGCGCTGCACGCGCCCGCAGCTTATCACCTGCTGGAATGGCTGACGGCAGTTCCGGGCACAAAAGTAGAGCCGCACCGCGATCCGCCGCGCGGCCATTGGGTGCTGTGTGGCTATGGCCGGTTTGGCAAGGTGTTGGTGTCGGCGCTGGAACAGGAAAATATTCCGATCACGATCATTGACCATGACCCGCCGCTGGAGTCCGATCACCGGCACTGGGTGCGCGGCGATGGCAGCAGCGTACCGGCCTTGTTGGAAGCGGGCATTCAACAAGCTGTTGGCATCGTGGCCTCGACGAACGATGATGTGAACAATCTGTCCATTGTGGTCACTGCCCGAAAGCTGAATGCCCGGTTATTCGTGGTGCTGCGCCAGAACTTGCAGGCGCATCAAGCGCTGTTCGACGCCTTCGAGTCGGATTTTACCGTGGTGCCGAGCCAGATTATCGCCCGCGAGTGTCTGGCGATTCTCACAACGCCGCTGCTGGCCCCGTTTTTATGGCAGATCAAGCAGCGGGGCGAATCCTGGGCTAGCACCCTGCTGGACCAGTTGACCGGGCGTTTTGGCTGGGAAGCGCCCACGGTGTGGAGCGTGTGCATTGATGCTCCACAAGCGCCAGCATTACTGAAATGGTTGAAATTATCCCAGGCGCCGACGCCATTGGGCGATTTGCTGCGCAATCCGCGTGACCGCGCTCAGGAACTCGAATGCCGGGCGCTCTATCTGGTGCGTGAGGATGACGCAATGGTGATGTTGCCGCATCGGCATACCTCGGTTCAGGCCGGCGATCAATTATTGTTCGTGGGTTGCCGCGAGGCGCGCGGCGATCTGGAATTGACGTTAAATAACGAGAACACGCTGGAATATGTGCTGTGCGGACGGGAGATTCCCGGCGGCTGGGTCTGGGAGCAGCTCGCCCGGCTCCACGCCCGCTGGCCCGGTTCGGGTTAAAAGGCTCGTAAACGTTCACCTCCCCCTTTGGAAAAGGGGGGCTGGGGGGGGATTGCGCACGAGCGACGGGGCCAAAATCCCCCCTCACCCCCCTTTGCTAAAGGGGGGGACTGAACGGTTACAAAGGCTCTACTGAAACCTGATGCCGGCAACCTTCCTACTCACTGCCTTGGCCCATCAATAATCCCCATCAGAATGTCGCCGTGAAACACCAGCGTTTTGAGAAACCGCCCACGACCCAGGTTGTATTCCCATTTGTAGACCGGTTTCACCCGGCGCACTTCGGTTTCCTGGCCACCCAGAGGAAATGGATAAGTCTGCGTCTGTGGTAACGTCGATGGATCATAGTAGCCGTCATTACGGCGCACGGTTTGCTCAATAAAACCATCCTGCCAGGCGCGCTGTGGTTCCCCACAGACTTGCAGCACCCGCGACTGGGAATCGCCAGTATTAACGAGATAACTGCCACAGCGCATGGAGTCGGCAAACGCAGTTGTCATGCCGAATATCGTTAACACCGCTACGAGCCTCCACTCTACAAGCCTCTGCATGAGCGCCTCCTATCCAATTGGATTTTCCTACAGTTTAACCCAAACCATTCGGTTATCATGCCCCACATGACTCATCTCTCTACCTCAACACCCGCCCGCCCAGCTCTGGACAGTGCGGCCACCGGGCTGCTGAATGCGCTTGGCTGTTTTACCTTATGGGGATCGTTCCCCATCTACTTCAAACTATTGCAGCACGTCCCTGCTCTGGAAGTTCTGGCGCATCGCGTACTCGGATCGGCAGTGCTCCTAGTGATTCTGATTCTGATCTGGGGGCAGTGGCCAGCCCTGTGCGCCGAGTTTCGTAATCTTCGCCGCCTCGGCTTTTATCTGCTTACTGCGTCGCTTATTGCCGGGAACTGGTTGCTCTACATTTGGGCGGTGCAAAACAGCCGGATTCTGGAAGCCAGTCTGGGCTATTACATCAATCCATTGGTCAACGTATTGCTTGGAGTGATATTTCTGAGTGAACGACTGAATCCGCGTCAGGGCATTGCGGTATTGATCGCAACGCTTGGGGTGTTGGCGCTGGTGATCGGTTATGGAGTGTTTCCCTGGATTTCCCTGATCCTGGCGTTCAGCTTCGGCAGTTACGGCTTGTTGCGCAAGAAGGCAGGGCACACTGCAACCCTGGGTTTATGTGTCGAAACCCTGCTCATTGCGCCGATTGCTCTGCTCTTTCTGGCAACCCAGAACGGTGGGGTACTGGGTCAAGTGGATCAACAAACCGATGCGTTACTATTGGCGGCGGGGCTGGTCACGGTCATTCCCTTGTTGATGTTTCTCCAGGCCACGCAGCGCCTGCGGCTGTCCACTGTCGGATTGATCCAATATCTGACCCCGACCCTGCAATTCCTCCTGGCGGTGGTGGTTTACCGGGAATCATTTACTCCCATTCATCTAATCGCTTTTAGTTGCATCTGGCTGGCGCTGGCGCTGTATACCCTCGATGCCTGGTTTGGCCATCGCCGTTCATTAGCCTGACAGTTTTGCGCCATGCACCACCAACTGACCGCCGCCCGCTTCCTGAGCCGAGCGCAACGCTTGATTAGCAGCTTCCAGCAATTGCTCGCCGGACTGACAAGCAGCCAACCCTGTCTCTGGATATGTCGCTAGGCCAACAGAAATTGTTACCCGTAAACTTTGACCTCCTTCGATCACCGGTTCCCAATCGCGAATCCGCTCCATCAACCGCTCAATTAGATTACGGGCGTCTTTGACCCCACTGGCCGGTAATACCAGAGCAAATGCGTCATCCTGATGCCGGGCCACTACATCCTGACGCCGGATATTGCTGCTGAGCAGCCGCGCTAGCGTAACCAGCACCTGATCACCGATGCCATAGCCACATGATTCATTGATTTGTCGAAGATTATCCACGTCCAGCAACGCCACGCTCAGCGGCCACTCTTGGTCCTTGGCGGCCACCAATTCTTGTCGCAACCGGTCGCCGAGACGAGGCTGGTTCAGCAAACCGGTCAGCGCATCGAAGGCGTATTGGGCAGTTGAGGGCCGAGTCATCGGATCACGTTGCAAGCGCGCGTTACGGGCGCTGGCCAGAGTTGGCGTCGGTGGAAGCTGGGGCGGCAACGCCACCGGGCGCGACGACCGGGTTGAAGGCGGTTTTTGACTGATCCGCTCGGGCCAGCGCTGGACAGCGCGAATATCTAGCGCCTCCCGGGCCTGATCCAGAATCCCGGCGATTTGCGCCGCATCCAGCGGTTTGATTTGGAACAGGGCGGCGATTTCCGGAAATTTTTCGCCAATCTGCTCCAGAATTTCCAGGTAATGGTCGGTCTCCAATCCGAACCATTGTTGAGCTAATTTCGCAACTTCTGGCGAATGTTGCCAATCATGCGGCCGGGTCCAGATATCGGCGATATGCGCCGCCAACGCCACTGACTGCACCAGAGCGCGGTAACGATCAGGCGCATCGACGCTATCTGGGTCCAGGCTACCTGCGGTCGCCACTCTCAAATAGCCCGGTAATCGCCAATGCTGCATGAGCCATGCGCCCGCCGCTGCATGATCATCACCCAGCCGTTCCCGCTCCAGTTCGGCCAGCCGCTGGTAGTTCAGCACAGCGGTCGCTCCCTCGGGATGTTCGGTGGCGTCCTTCAGCAGAGGGCCATAAGATTGCGGTATGATCATCGACAGGGCCAGGACGCCAATCCCCTGGAGCAATCCCGCCAGGAATAATTCCTCAAGATTCTTCATCGACAACCGTTCACCCAGGATCCGGCAGGCGGTCGCCGTCATCAGCGAACGGCGCCAGAACTGCTCGGTATTGAGGGGAATGCCGTCGGCGTCCCGGCCAGTTGCGATCAGGGAAAAGCCTAGCGCCAGCGCCAGTGTGCCTTGCAACCCCAGTAGGCTTAACACTTGCTTCAGATTGGTCACTTTGCGACGCAACCCGTACAGAGGGGAATTGGCTGCCCGGAATAATTTGGTCACCAGGGCTGGGTCCATCGCAATCACCCGGGCGACGTCATTCAGGTGAACGTCAGGATCATTGGCCAGCTCGACCATTTTCAGAGCGACCGCCGGCAGGCTTGGCAGATTGCCACAGAAACGCAGGCGTTGCTCCAGTTCAGCGTGCATGATGCTTGATACTCATAGACCTTGGAAAGATGAACTATATTAATGGATCATCATAGCCTATTGACGATTCACCGGTGGATTTGCCTTAGAATCGGTGGCCATTCGGATTTTTGGTATCCAAGAACACTTCGCCCTCGCGCTGCTGCGCTGTTTCTTCTCCTTGATTCACGGATAAGAATCCAATAATAATCTGATTTTTAAGTATTATCATGACTGGATTCAACCAAACATTAAGTTGGCTTCCCGAACCGCTGCGCCATGAAGTCACCCAGTATTGGGAGACATTTCAAGCGTCATCCCAAACGGTAGGACTGGAACTGCCGACTGGAGCGATACTGGAGCCTTTAACGCGAGTCTGGGCGTGCAGCGAATTCGTCGCCCGCGCCTGCATTCGCGCACCGGGATTACTGGCGGAATTGCTGGCTAGCGGTGATTTGTCAACGTGCTACGCTCCCGGCGATTTGGCAAACCGGCTGGAGCATACTTTGGCGGATGCCGCCAATGAAGAACAACTTTCCGTCGGGCTGCGTCGTTTCCGTCGGCGGGAAATGGTCCGTATTGCCTGGCGCGACCTGGGGGGGTTGGCGAAATTAACTGAAACGCTGGGCGATTTGACCGACCTGGCGGAGGTCGCGGTTAGCGCGGCATTGGAGCGACTCTATGCCTGGCAATGTCAACAGCGTTATGGCGCACCGCGTGATGCTGAGGGCCAGCCACAGCAATTGGTGGTGCTCGGTATGGGCAAACTCGGGGGACGCGAACTGAATTTCTCCTCCGATATTGATTTGATCCTGACCTATCCGGCTCAAGGACAGACCGATGGGCCGCGCGTGATCAGCAACGAAGAATTCTTCCGGCGATTGGGTCAGCGTCTAAGCAAAGTATTAGCCGAAATCACGGCGGAAGGCTTCGTGTTCCGGGTGGATTTGCGCTTGCGCCCCTTTGGCGATTCCGGGCCGGTCGCCCTGTCATTTGCCGCTTTCGAAGATTACTACCAGAATCATGGCCGGGACTGGGAGCGCTACGCCATGATCAAAGCGCGGGTGATTGCTGGTGACCGGAAGGCGGGCGAGCGGTTATTGATAGCCCTGCGACCGTTCGTTTACCGCCGCTATCTGGATTACAACGCCTTCGAGGCGTTACGCAGCATGAAAACCCTTATTGCCCAGGAAGTGGAGCGCAAAGGGATGCAGCGCAATATCAAACTCGGTCCTGGCGGCATTCGTGAAATTGAATTCATCGGCCAAGTATTCCAGCTCATCTACGGCGGTCGGGAACCGGCTTTGCAGGAACGCGGCATTCTATCGGTTCTGAATACGTTGGCGATGAGTGGTCGTTTGCCAGAAATGGCAATCACGGAACTCAAGGAGGCGTATGTATTTTTGCGCCGCGTGGAAAACCGGTTGCAAGCCTGGGCGGACCGGCAGACGCATGATCTGCCGGAAGAGGAACGGGCGAAAGCGCGACTGGCCTATGCCATGGACTATCCCAACTGGCGGGCTTTCGCCCAGGAACTGACGCGGCATATTGAACAGGTGAGCCAGCACTTCGCCCATGTGTTTGGCGACGGTGCGGAAGCTCCATCTGGAACCGGTAACGTCGATTGGGCGGAATTGTGGCGGGACAATCCCGACGAGGAATCCGCCGTGCATTTACTGACGGAGCAGAATTTCGAGGATCCAGCTTCGGCCTGGAATCGGCTATGGGCGTTACGCAACAGCTTTAGCTACCGGACCATGAGTCCACGGGGTCGGGCGCGACTGGATACGCTAATCCCGAATGTTCTGGAAGCAGCCGCGACTATGCCGCAACCTACAGCCACCCTGGAGCGCATTCTGAATTTGCTGGAAGCTGTGGCCCGCCGTTCGGTGTATCTGGCGTTGCTGGCGGATCATCCCCAAGCGCTGGCGCAATTGGTCAAGTTGTGCGCCGCCAGCGGCTGGATTGCCCGGCATCTGAGCCGTTATCCGCTGCTGCTCGACGATCTGCTCAATCCCGCTACGTTATACGCGCCCCTGGATCGGTCACAACTGGCGCTGGAGCTGGATCAGCAACTCCAGCGTGCGCCGGATGATGAAGAAGAGCAACTCAACGCGCTGCGTTACTTCAAGCAGGCTCAAGTGTTGCGGGTGGCCGCCGCCGATGTCAGCGGGGCCATGCCATTAATGATTGTCAGCGATCATTTGACCGAGATCGCCGAAACCCTGCTGCGCAAGGTGTTGGAGCGGGCCTGGATTCATCTGACGCCCCGGTTTGGCGCGCCCCGGTGTAAGGTCGAAGGCGTGGAGCGGGACGCGCAGTTTGCGATCGTTGCCTATGGCAAACTGGGTGGGATCGAACTGAATTACGGTTCCGATCTGGATTTAGTGTTTCTGCATGACAGCGCCGGCGACCAGCAATCGACTTCGGGGCCGCGCCAGATCGACAACGCCGCTTTCTTCGCCAAGCTGCTTCAGCGGATTCTCCATTTATTGACGGCCCGAACTGGCGCGGGTGATCTGTATGAAGTGGACACCCGGTTACGGCCCAGTGGCCGCGCCGGCTTGTTAGTGAGTTCATTCGAAGCTTTCGCCGAATATCAGCGTAGCCAGGCCTGGACCTGGGAGCATCAAGCGCTGTTGCGCACCCGGGTCGTTGCGGGTCCAACAGCGCTGGCTGAGCGCTTTGCCGCCATCCGCCAGGAGATTTTGCAGCGTGAGCGCGATCCGGTCGCGTTGCGTCAGGAGGTCCGCGACATGCGCGAACGGATGCGCACGGAACTGGATGCCAGCACGAATGAAGGTTTTGACCTTAAGCAGGGTCGCGGTGGTATCGCCGATATTGAATTTATGGTGCAATATGCAGTGTTAGCCAACGCCTGTCGCTGCCCCGATTTGCTGATTTTTACCGATAATATCCGGCAGATCGACGGACTGGAGCGTTTCGGCGCTCTCTCTATTGCAGACGCCGCGTGGTTGCGCCACGCCTACCGGGTTCTGCGGCGGCGCATTCACCAACTCAAGCTACAGGAACAACCGGCGCTGATTCTCCCGGATGATATGAGCCGCGAGCGCGAGGGGGTGGTTCGCATTTGGCGGCGGTTGATGGAAATTCATTGATGAACTGTCCAACATAACAAGAATCGAAATTTTGATACGATGCTATTTCACCCTGCAAGGATTAAAAAAAATGTCAATGTCTGATCGCGATGGTTTGATCTGGTATGACGGCGAACTAACGCCCTGGCGCGAAGCCAACACCCACGTTTTAACGCATACCCTGCACTATGGCATGGGGGTTTTCGAGGGCGTCCGCGCTTACGCCACGGACCGGGGCGCAGCGATTTTCCGGTTGCAGGCGCATACCGATCGGCTGTTCCGTTCCGCGCACATCGTCGGGATGCCGATGCCCTACAGCAAAGACGAAATCAATGCGGCCTGCCAACAGGCGGTGCGCACCAATAATCTGGCCAGCGCCTATATCCGCCCGATGTGCTTCTACGGCTCCGAGGGTATGGGATTGCGCGCTGACAACCTGAAAGTGCATGTCATTGTCGCCGCTTGGGAATGGGGCGCTTATCTGGGGGCGGAGAACCTGGAGCGCGGCATCCGCATTCGCACCTCCTCATTCAGCCGGCATCATGTCAATGTCACCATGTGCAAGGCCAAGGCCAATGGCAATTACATGAATTCGATGCTGGCCCTCGCCGATGCTCTGCGCGATGGCTACGATGAAGCCATGTTGCTGGATACTGAAGGCTATGTCTCGGAAGGCAGCGGGGAAAATATCTTCATTGTGCGCGACGGGATTATTTACACTCCGGACCTGACTTCCGCGCTGGAAGGCATCACCCGCGACACTATCATCCGCTTCGCCGCCGATCTCAATATCCCGGTTCGGGAAAAGCGCATTACCCGCGATGAGGTGTACATTGCTGACGAAGCCTTCTTTACCGGTACGGCGGCGGAAGTGACCCCAATCCGCGAAGTCGATGGCCGCAGTATTGGCGTTGGTCAACGAGGCCCGATCACCCATCGCTTGCAAGTGATGTATTTCGATCAGGTGCATGGACGCCGTGACGTTTATCCTGAATGGCTGACGCTGGCTTAGGCGATTTCTCACAGCAACAATCCCTGCCCAAGGTCGAACGCGCCCCGCCTGAATCGGCGCACATGGGATGAGCACCTCCTTCTGTGCGCCATATCCAGCTTGCTCGGCTCATTCTTCCAAAGTTGAACTGCATTGATGGAGGCTAGTATGACAGCAACCGCCTGGCCTACCCCAGCAACGAAGCCCGCTCGCATCCCCCCTTCCCCGCCGGCGAAAATCATCTATCCCGAAAGCGACGGCAAACCGATGGCCGACAATACCCGGCAATTTGACTACATTGTCATGATCCAGGGCGGTCTGGCTGCGCTGTTTGCCGGTCGGCCCGATGTCTTCGTCGCCGGAGATTTGCTCTGGTATCCCGTGGAAGGAAATCCCAAAATCCGCGCCGCCCCCGACGCTATGGTCGTGTTTGGCCGCCCGCCCGGCCACCGGGGTTCCTACGTGCAATGCGACGAGGACGGCGTCGCCCCGCAGGTCACCTTCGAGGTGCTCTCACCTGGCAACACCCGGCGTGAAATGCAACGCAAACTGCGTTTCTATGAATGCTATGGCGTTGAGGAATATTACGAATATGACCCGGACCGAGGCGCGCTGCAGGGCTGGCTGCGCCGGGACGACCAGCTGGAACCGGTTAGCCTGATGGAAGGCTGGATCAGTCCTCGCCTGCGGATTCGTTTCCATCTGCAAGGAGCGGATTTGATGCTGTATCGACCGGATGGTCGGCGTTTTGAAACCTTTATTGAGCTGGATCAGCGGGTCACTGCCGAGCATCAACGCGCCGAGCGACTCGCGGAACGATTGCGGGCATTAGGCATCGATCCTGATGAGAGGGACTAGTGGGCTGACACAGAAGTTTTGACAGGTTCAGAGGTTTCTAGGTCCACCGGGGTTTCAGAAGATTTCAAGGGAGGATAGAGGCGCTTGAGTTTGACCCGGGCCAAGTCGGTGCCGAACTGCCAGTGGATTTTGGTCTGACGTAGGTTGCGTGGGCCTTGCCAAGCGGCGATTTCCTTCCGCAAAGTTTCGAGGTTCGCAATGCGGCGATTCAAACACTGGCCGGCGAGAACAGCGAACTCACATTCCGCCATATTGAGCCAACTGCCATGCTTGGGGGTGTAATGAAATTCGAGCTTGCGGGTGATCCGGCGGGCTTCCTCTGGAGAAAAGACACTATACAAGGCCGCAGGAGTGTGGGTATTGAGGTTATCCACGACCAACCGGATTCGCTCCGCCTTCGGAAAGTACACATCAACGAGTTGCTGCATTTGCTGGGCAAAATCGCGTTTGGTGCGCTGTTTCGTGACATTAACATGACGCCACCCGCGCAAGGGTTGTACGAATAGAAATAAATTGGCGGTGCCTTCGCGTTTGTATTCACAGTCATAGCGCGCCGGTTGACCCGGGCGGGCGGGTTGAGGACAGCGGGTTTCGCTGGTCAATTGCACCGGACTTTCATCGAAGCACACTTGGGGGTATTGAGGATCATCGGGTTCGGCGTACAGGTCCAACACATCCTCCATATGCCAAACATAATCGGGACTGACACTGGGAATACACCATTCTTGACGTTGCCAGGGTTTGAGGTCGTTTTTTTAAGGATGCGCCGCACACTCTCACGGGAAATGGCTTCGATGGGCCGGAGTTCCATGAAGCGGTCCGCTAACAATTGGAGAGTCCACTGACAACGGCCAGCGGGCGGGGTACTACAGGCCAAGGCGACCAGAAAGGCGGCCTGTTTGCCGGTCAAGGCCGGGGGCAAACCGACTCGTGGCCGCTCGCTTAACGCCGCCAGCAACCCTTCGTCGACAAACCGTTGACGGGTACGATGAACGGTCGAAATCCCCAAGTGAAGGCTTTGGGCAATGGCCTCATCCGTCGCCCCTTCCGCAGCCTGCAGCAACACATGGGCACGGGCAACCTTGCGCGCCGCTGCCTTGCCTTTATGAATGACCTTCAGCAGGTCTTCCCGCTCCTCTTCAGTTAGATCAACCAGATACTTGTGGGCCATGGTGATTCCTCCTGTTGATCTCAACCATAGGGCACCCACCGCTACCTGTCAAAACTTCTGTGTCAGCCCACTAGGCCCTAAACCAACGTTCGTGTCATCAGGTGCAATGCCAATAGAGTTCATTCCAGCATGGATGTTGTCAGGGATAATAGACTTCCTAGTGACAAATAGGGTATTCACTCTATTAACTGATAAAATTAATTAAAAATCATTGTATTAAAAGCTCATCGATCACTGTCAAATAGACTAAAGCCTATTTGACATCTCACCCAACAGTGAAGGCTACAAAAAGCAATAGTTATCTAATATATAGTCAAACAGTTTTATGCTAATTGATTTTCATCAGCAATTCCCGTTCTCTCTGTTTAGACCTTTTTCGAATAGATCAATTCTAGTGATTATAGAATACAAGAAAAGAAAGAAAAAATATCCCCTAAGCGTTCAAAGACGCTTAATAGCTTATATATTAAAGAGACCCTGATAACCAGACTAAGAAAATAGAACATGCCCACAGTCTAACCAGACGCTAAGAGGTATTCGGCTGTAGGAATCCACCATAATGTCCATAGATAATCGCACGCCAGAGTGATTCCCAAGTATCAATAAAGAATTCGGTAAAAAGTCCTTTTATTTTGATCCATAACGCGGTGCGTGAATGAAAACGCTGGCGAGCAGCCTGGAAAAAGGCACAGCCATATTCCTGGACTTGATCAATAAGAAAAGCCAGCATCATCAACATCGCAAAAACGGTCGCTAAATACTGTTCCCCATGTCCATCGTTGTGTTCAAATTCGTAGTCTTGATTTTTCAGGGTATTGAAGACTTGATTTTCAATGTGCCAGCGGCTGCGCCCTCCTTTCATCACAAGATGGACATTTTTTGCCGTGAGTGTGATGTCCGTCACCCATGAAAAGTTGAATTCCTGACCGTCGCGAATTTCCCAATAATCGAGAAAATTGACCATTAAATCGGGATGTGATTTGTTCAAAGGAATGCCATTGATCCACCGATAGCCTCGGAGAATTTTGTCGTCTCCTAAGACCTCAAATTCTTCATATTGACCCGTGTAAATACGATGTTTAACCTCAGCAAAGAGAGCGTCCTGACCTCCCAGTTTTACCGAAATAATATAACCAATATTTAGTTCTTTCAGTAACTTGATGTGCGGACCGTTCGCGAATAGACTATCTTCCACCACGCGCAAAGGCCAATGAGGAAAGGTTTCACGAAGCGCTTTTAATAGGCGTTTGCCCGCATTCGCTTCACAATCGTTTTTGGTTTCACCATCTTGATGTGTAATGGCTTCGGGAAAAAAAGGGATGACTTGTTTCTGGTTAGGATGAACGATCACCGCGCCTAATAATTGATGATAATAACTCACTTCACCCTTGCGATGCTGACGGGTACAGCAGTGCGGGCAATGAACATTTGATGAAGCGAATTCCCCGGTACCATCAATACTGATTAAAAAATGTCCTAAATAACTCATCAGTCATAAGTTCTCTCCCTGAAAAGCCTTGACGGCCGCTCCTCAAGAGCAGCATGAATTCCCCTCAGCGGTCCGCGCCTGAACAACCCGGTCGCCCGAGGAGAATCCATGCTGATTTATGTATACCATGCTTGAGAAAGTTTTCGCAGCGCCTTTGCGCGGCAGCGCAGTTGGCTGCTGTTCTGCGCGGTGGTGTTGAGCTTTCTCGCCGCCCCGGAAATGATCGGGGTGACGTCAATGTGCCGGTTCTGGCAGGGGAATGAAGCGGTCTATCACCGGTTTCTGCATTTCTGTCGCTCCAAAGCTTATGATCTAGAGACCCTGTTGGCGACGTGGCAGGGTTATGTGTGGCGTCAGGCCGTCGCCGTCCAGGTGGCCGGGCGGGCTGTCTTGTTGGGTGATCATACGCTGGTGGTCAAGGATGGGGGGCGTATGCCAGGCGTCGTGTCGTTACATGACGCTTCAGAAACCCAGCACAAGCCATCGTACTTCCGCGGGCACTGCTGGGGCGCGATCGGGGTGGTGGTTGGCGCACTCGATGCTTGTTTTTGTTTGCCTTTAGCCCTGCGCATGCATCAAGGCTTTTGCCATTTAGGTCAGGTGGAACCGACTTCACCCCAAAGGGGCGCGGACCCGAGCCTGCCCGAGCGGGTGGTGCAGATGGCCCTGACGTTGACCATCGATCAGGATGGCCCCGCATTTTTAGTCTTGGATGCCTTTTTCTCGATCGCGGGGGTCTTTCGCTTGGCCCAATCCGTTTATTCCATCGCCTTGAAGCAACCGTATTTGGTGATCGTGGCCCGGGCCAAGAAAAATTACGTCGCCTATTTTCCGGCGACCCCGAAGCCGGCCGGCCGGCCCGGACCACAACCCCGTTATGGCGAGAAAGTCCATCTGATAGAAGTTTTTGATTATCCACAAGGTTTTGACGAGGTCGAGTGTTGCGTCTATGGCCAGCGGGAACGGGTGCGGTTGATGAGCGTCCCCTTACTCTGGAAGCCCCTCGGCGACGCCCTCCTGTTCATCTTCGCGATCACCTCGCGCGGCCCTTTGGTCCTCATGTGCTCCGATCTGAGCCTCTCACCCATCACCGCGTTGGAACTCTATTGTGTCCGCACCCGCATCGAAATTCTGTTCGCGGTATTAAAGCAGCTCCTGGGCGCTTTTTGTTTTCACTTCTGGACTTCACACCTACCACGCCATGCCCGCCGTCCGACCCGGAATCGGTCGCTCAAGGCCCCGGTGATTGAGCGTCAGCCCACGGTCGCCGCCTGTTGGCAAGCCTATGAAGTCTTCGTCTTCTGCGCCGTGGTCGCCCAAGGCTTGTTGCAGCTGATCGCTCTGCGCTTTGGCCCTGAAGTCTGGCAACAACATCGGTTCTATCTGCGCACCCGTTCCCGCGACCTGCCCTCGGAGAAAACAGTCCGGCAAGTCCTCGCTCCTCAGGTGATCAAACCACTTCTCGATCTCCCACCAAACAGTCTCATCGCGCAGATCCGACACGCTTTCCAAGGTACCACGGAGGAGGAACCGGCCGACCCGCCTTCGATCGTCTGAATCCTTGCTCAAATCACTCGGTTAAATAATGTATTCTTGGCTGATTAACCTTCAGTCAGGGGCGGTCTTGTTCGACGATTAGACCGAGAACTTACGACTGAGGAGTAAATAACGAAAATTTTCCAAAAGACCTTGATCATAAAGTCCTTGGTTAATTTGAATAAAGGGGGCGCGAAGTTCGAGGGGATCCACGCGATCCAGCACCGACCGCATCTGGGTATCGCAGGGCGCTTGTTCAACGCCATATAATGATTTTAAATTTGCGCGAATTCGTGCTTCATTGCGGTGTTCATCAAATTTTAACAAGGAAGGATATTTTAAGCTGAAGACCGCTAAACCCGACATTAAGACATCGGTTAATGAATATTGTTGGCCATAACGACGGGGGTCAGGGATGTTTTCAAAGGCCCGCCGCGCCTGATTCAGGAGCGCTGGCGCTGACACCGTTTGATTTAAAGAATTCGGTAAAGGGTGAAAAGGGAATTTCTTCATGATCAAACCACACCGGATGCGTTTTAGATCCAAACACGCCAAAAAAACAAAAATTGAGGCGAAAAATCACTTTTCATAATACACTGATTATATAGAAATTTTCAAGAGACCGGGAATTGCTGGATTTTCATGAAATAAATAACTGAAATTAATAAAGAATATGTAAACCAACCAAAAACGGTTTGACTATAACTTAACTCCTCAGTCGTAAGTTCTCGGTCTAATCGTCGAACAAGACCGCCCCTGACTGAAGGTTAATCAGCCAAGAATACATTATTTAACCGAGTGATTTGAGCAAGGATTCAGACGATCGAAGGCGGGTCGGCCGGTTCCTCCTCCGTGGTACCTTGGAAAGCGTGTCGGATCTGCGCGATGAGACTGTTTGGTGGGAGATCGAGAAGTGGTTTGATCACCTGAGGAGCGAGGACTTGCCGGACTGTTTTCTCCGAGGGCAGGTCGCGGGAACGGGTGCGCAGATAGAACCGATGTTGTTGCCAGACTTCAGGGCCAAAGCGCAGAGCGATCAGCTGCAACAAGCCTTGGGCGACCACGGCGCAGAAGACGAAGACTTCATAGGCTTGCCAACAGGCGGCGACCGTGGGCTGACGCTCAATCACCGGGGCCTTGAGCGACCGATTCCGGGTCGGACGGCGGGCATGGCGTGGTAGGTGTGAAGTCCAGAAGTGAAAACAAAAAGCGCCCAGGAGCTGCTTTAATACCGCGAACAGAATTTCGATGCGGGTGCGGACACAATAGAGTTCCAACGCGGTGATGGGTGAGAGGCTCAGATCGGAGCACATGAGGACCAAAGGGCCGCGCGAGGTGATCGCGAAGATGAACAGGAGGGCGTCGCCGAGGGGCTTCCAGAGTAAGGGGACGCTCATCAACCGCACCCGTTCCCGCTGGCCATAGACGCAACACTCGACCTCGTCAAAACCTTGTGGATAATCAAAAACTTCTATCAGATGGACTTTCTCGCCATAACGGGGTTGTGGTCCGGGCCGGCCGGCCGGCTTCGGGGTCGCCGGAAAATAGGCGACGTAATTTTTCTTGGCCCGGGCCACGATCACCAAATACGGTTGCTTCAAGGCGATGGAATAAACGGATTGGGCCAAGCGAAAGACCCCCGCGATCGAGAAAAAGGCATCCAAGACTAAAAATGCGGGGCCATCCTGATCGATGGTCAACGTCAGGGCCATCTGCACCACCCGCTCGGGCAGGCTCGGGTCCGCGCCCCTTTGGGGTGAAGTCGGTTCCACCTGACCTAAATGGCAAAAGCCTTGATGCATGCGCAGGGCTAAAGGCAAACAAAAACAAGCATCGAGTGCGCCAACCACCACCCCGATCGCGCCCCAGCAGTGCCCGCGGAAGTACGATGGCTTGTGCTGGGTTTCTGAAGCGTCATGTAACGACACGACGCCTGGCATACGCCCCCCATCCTTGACCACCAGCGTATGATCACCCAACAAGACAGCCCGCCCGGCCACCTGGACGGCGACGGCCTGACGCCACACATAACCCTGCCACGTCGCCAACAGGGTCTCTAGATCATAAGCTTTGGAGCGACAGAAATGCAGAAACCGGTGATAGACCGCTTCATTCCCCTGCCAGAACCGGCACATTGACGTCACCCCGATCATTTCCGGGGCGGCGAGAAAGCTCAACACCACCGCGCAGAACAGCAGCCAACTGCGCTGCCGCGCAAAGGCGCTGCGAAAACTTTCTCAAGCATGGTATACATAAATCAGCATGGATTCTCCTCGGGCGACCGGGTTGTTCAGGCGCGGACCGCTGAGGGGAATTCATGCTGCTCTTGAGGAGCGGCCGTCAAGGCTTTTCAGGGAGAGAACTTATGACTGATGAGAACTTAATGATAATAATAATTTTATTTTACTTTTTGCCCTTCGTGACACGAACGTTGGTTTAGGGCCGACTAAGAAGAAGCTGTGAGAAACCCCCTCGCCCACAGGCGGGAGAGGGGTGGGGGTGAGGGCGTAACCCGCCAATCTACGCTTCCCTTTAAAACCCCAGATTTTCCATGAACGCAGTGAATTCCGGGGCATAAAGGAATGCCTGTATCACGCTGCTGCGTAATACGCCGGCTGTCGTCAGCAGGCCCAACCAGTAACTTAATCCCGCTGCATCCGGCTCGCGCTGGTAGAAAGTGCGATAGAGGTCAGTGATGAACTGAGAATTGGTATTGGGGGGGATCGAATATTCGCTACTGTTGAAGAAAAAGTCCGCCATATCCCGAAAGACAGGTTTATCATCTCCCGGATTTGTAGCGATGCGGCTCTGCCAATAAAGAAGTCCTGCTGGTTCGGGCGCACGGCCAAGAATGGAAATGTACGCGATGTTCGACTTTCAGGCGATCAGGCCCTCAAACTGGAGGTCTGACCGACCGACTTGTCGGTTCATGAAAATACCCAAGGTGTGCGCTAAGACTTTTCGGGCGATCCGACTCGTCAAGTGCCACACATCCCGCGCCCGGATTTTCTCAAAATGGAATGGCTCGGTGAGCTGACCGATGACCGTTTCCACGAGGCGGCGGGTTCTCGTAAGCTGCTGGACAGCCCACGGGGGACGCGGATCGATCATGTTGGCCCGCAAGGGGGTTTGCAAGTCAATCCCGGTCGTGGCCAGTTCCGTCTGAAGAAAGGCGCTCAGGTAACCTTTGTCGCCGATCACCCAACCCTGAACACCTTCGGTCAAATCCCACAACGCCTCGCGTTCATCACCCGTAGCGGGCGTCACCGTCCACGCCGTGATGACGCCATGGATCGTGACCATCAGATGACCGTGAAGCCCGTAATAGTACTGCTTCTTTGCCGCACAATAGCCAAAATCCGCCACCGCAGGAAATAACCGACAGTGCGGGGCACGGGTCAACACACAGAGGGGCAGAGGGCAACCATCCACCAAGCGAATCGGGTCCGTCGCCGCCCCCAACTCGATCAGCAGCTGCTGATGAAGCCGCTGCTTGATCACCCACAGATTCGCCGCCTGCTGGGCAAACGTCGTCCGCGATCCGAGTTCCGGGAACCACGACGGCCAATGACGACCGAAGTACTTCCAGATGCCCACATCCGTATCCAGCCCTAAGAACTCGCCGACGACTTCCATCGTGATCACTTCACTATCATTCAGCTTGGGGGCGAAGCCTCGCGAGCGTAAGCAGTGATCCCCGAGCAGGGCATTCAGGTGTTCGTCTACCCAACAAAACACCGTGATGATAAAGTCTTCGAGCGGTATGGCGGTCTCTCCGTGCGGTTGAGGCGGTTGGTTCCTCTCAGCTTAGCTCACATCGCCATGCCGCATCCGCCTGCTCTCATCTCCCCTCGGAAAAGTCGAACATCGCGTTAAAAATAGAATTTGACTCAATTTCATGCGTATTTCACGGGATGACGGCAGGTCGTTTCACGGGATGACGGCAGGTCGTTTCACGGGATGACGGCAGGTCGTTTCACGGGATGACGGCAGGTCGTTTCACGGAAGGCGGCAGGCCATTACACGGAAGGCGGCGGGTTGTTTCGCCAATGAGCAGCGACGCAGGTTAACAACTTGTAGGCTGGTTCCTTTTTTTCCGAGGAGGAACTCATGCCGACTGAGAGGTTATCCATGCGCAAGATTCAAGAAGTGCTTCGTTTGCAGGCGGCGGGCCATAGCCAACCACAAATTGCCCGGAGTTGCGGGATCGGCCGTAGCACGGTCGGAGAGTATCTGCAACGCGCCCGACGAGCGGGCCTGGGTTGGCCCCTGCCCAAGGGCATGATGGCCGATGAATTGGAACGACGGTTGTTTCCGCCGCGCCCCGCCGCTGGGTCTGCGGATCGCGGAAAACCGGATTGGGCCACCGTCCACCAGGAATTACGCCGCCCCGGCGTCACCTTGTGGCTCTTGTGGGAAGAGTACAAAGCCACGCATCCCCAGGGCTATCAATACACCTGGTTCTGCCAGCAGTATCGGGCTTGGGTGGCGCATACCGATGTGGTGATGCGCCAGACCCATCGGGCCGGTGAGAAGGTGTTTGTGGACTACGCCGGTCCCACCGTGCCCATCGTGGACCGCATCACGGGTGAACTCCGCCAGGCCCAAGTGTTTGTTGCGGTGCTGGGCGCCAGCAATTACACCTATGTGGAGGCGACCTGGACCCAAGGACTGGATGACTGGCTCATGGCGCATGTCCGGGCCTTTGCATTTTTCGGCGGTGTCCCGGAAATTGTGGTTCCAGATAATTTGAAAACCGGCGTCCAGACGCCGCACCGCTATGAGCCCGACCTCAACCCCAGTTATCTGGAGTTAGCCGCCCATTATGGCGTCGCGGTGATCCCCGCGCGTGTCCGAAAACCGCGTGATAAAGCCAAAGCGGAAAGTGGCGTGCTCGTGGTGGAACGCTGGATTCTGGCCCGCTTGCGCCATCGGACTCTGTTCAGTCTCGACGAACTCAACACGGTCATCCGCGAACTGCGCGACGCCCTCAATCAGCGCGCCTTCAAAAAACTCCCCGGTTCCCGTCAGCATTGGTTTGCAACGCTGGAACAACCGGCGTTGCGTCCCTTACCGGCCGAACCCTACGTGTTCGCGCAATGGAAAAAAGCGCGCGTCAACATTGACTATCACATTGACATCGAGCGCCATTACTATTCGGTCCCCTACCTCCTGGTGCGCCAGGAAGTGGAGGTGCGCCTGACCGCCACCACGGTCGAGGTCTTCCATCAACGTCAGCGGGTGGCTTGTCATCGCCGCCATCCGCAGCCTGGTCGCCATACCACCGTAACCGCCCACATGCCCAAAGCCCATCGGGAGTACGCCGAATGGACGCCCGAACGGTTAGTGCGCTGGGCTCACCAGACCGGCCCCCACACGGCGACTCTAGTGGAACGTATCCTGGCCACGCGGCCCCATCCTCAGCAGGGCTACCGCTCGTGCTTGGGCATCTTGCGTCTGGGCAAAGCCTATGGCGCCGACCGCTTGGAGGCCGCCTGTCAGCGCGCGTTAGCCATTGGGGGACTGAGTTACAAGAGCATCGAGTCGATTCTCAAGCATGGCCTGGACCAGCAACGCCTCCCGGATGCGGGGACTTCGCCACCGCCCATCCCTTCGACCGCGACCCACGCGAACGTGCGCGGCGCACGCTATTACCAATAACCCAGGAGCCTCCGCCATGCTGAAACAACCCCTTCTCGATCAACTGCACACCTTGAAACTCAGCGGCATGCGTCAGGCCTTGCACGAGCAACTCCAGATGCCCGATAGCGATCAGCTCAGCTTTACGGATCGCTTGAGTCTCCTGGTTGATCGCGAACTGACCGAACGCGCGAATCGTCGCCTCCAGTACCGCTTACAGCAAGCCCGTTTGCCCCAGCAAGCCTGCCGGGAAGACCTGGATTACCAACATCCCCGGGGCCTGGATAAAACCCTCATCCAGCATCTGCTCGGTGAACGCTGGCTTGTGGAGCATCTCAACTGCCTGATTACCGGCCCCACCGGCGTGGGGAAAACATGGATTGCTTGTGCCTTGGCTCAGCATGCGTGTCGTCTGGGCTATACCGCGCGCTATGTCCGTTTGCCCCGCTTGCTCCCTGAACTGGCGTTGGCCCGCGCCGATGGCCGCTATCCCAAGCTGCTACGCGAGTACGCTAAAGCACACGTGTTGGTCATCGATGACTGGGGCTTAACACCGCTCACCAGCGAGGGCCGCCGTGATCTTCTGGAAATCCTCGATGACCGGCATCACCGTCAATCCACCCTCGTGACCAGCCAGTTGCCCGTGGCAAGCTGGCACGCCTATCTGGACGAACCCACTCTGGCTGATGCCCTCCTCGATCGGCTCGTCCATAACGCCTACACCCTCAACCTGACCGGAGAATCCTTACGAAAACGTAAAACCCCCTTGACGAACTCCATCACGGAACAGTAAACACTCATCCACTGCGTCGCTGCGCTCCGACCGAGTGAAATACGCTGCCGCCTTCGACTGAACTCGCCGGCCGTCATCCCGTGAAATGGATGGCCGGCATCAGTGAAATACGCACAATTTCACCCGAAACGCTGGATTTTCATGAACCGACAACTCGGTCGGTCAGACCTCCAGTTCGAGGGTTTGATCGCCTGAAAAAAGTCGAACATCGCATGAAATGTAGTAGTGAGTAATCAAAAAGGTCGCTGGAGTCAAGTCGTCCAATTTGGTAACAAAAACGTCTTTGTTATTATTATTGATTGGATAGTAGGCGTTGCTGGTGACAGGAAAGTCGTTGGCGTCAGTTACGCCCGTGATATAAACATGAAAATCATCTCCGTTAGAAGTAGATGTTTTATTTGCAGCAATCCCAGTACCGCTTTCTTCAACATCATCATTATCCCCTCCCAAATAGGTCACATAAAGCCAGCGGTCACCAGATTGGCTGATTTGCGCAATGAAAGCATCGCTAGTTCCACCTAAAGCATCATCTTGGGCATCGGAGGTCACTGGAAAATCAGAGGAAGCAGTTGCTCCAGTAACATAAGTGCGAATCGCGCCTGAAGTCTCCTGAATAACTGCAATACTTGCCCCACTGTCTGCTTTGTTTCCGCCCAAATAAGAGGAATAAAGCAATGAATGCAAACCTATGAGCGTAGGATCTGGGTCGATTTTGGTAATAAAAGCGTCTTTATTACCGCCATAGCTGCTTTGTGCGACATTAGATGTAATGGGAAAGATAGGAAAATCTGAGGAGGCGGTAACTCCAGTAACATAAGCATGGAAATTGCTATCTACGGCAATATCCGTGCCGCTATCCGTGCTGCTTCCGCCCAGATAGGCCGAATAAATTAACGAGTATCTGGGATCTTTGGAAGGATCAGGATCAATTTTTGCGATAAAACCATCCTCACTACCGCCGAGTGTAGTATCGAAAGCCAAACCTGTTATCGGGAAATTAGCTGATTTCGTTGAACCGGTAATATAAACATTATCATTACTATCTCTAGCAATCGCCATACCTTTGTCATCCTTATCTCCACCTAGATAGGTCGAATACCACAATGTGCCGCCGGTATCGATCTGGCTGACAAATACATCGGTTCCGCCAAGCAGTCTTGGTTGAAGAGCATCGAGTGGATTAGACGATACGAGGGGGAAGTCAGTGGAATTGGTGTAACCTGCCACATAAATCATGAGTCCCATTGGTTGCCGTAATGCTATCCCTCGTCCTTCATCATCCTTGGTTCCGCCTAAATGTGTCGAAAATAACAAACTACTGCCAGTGCTATCCAGCACGGCAATAAACGCGTCCTTGCCACCAGACGGCGCTCTTCCTCCAGGTCCATGAAGTACATAAGGAGGAGGAGTATAAGGGAAGCTAACAGAAGCAGTCGTTCCTGTAATATAAGCACGCTGAAGATCATCCACGACAATGTCATAGCTAATATCATCTTTATCATCATTAGAGTCGATCCCACCAAGATAAGTGGAATAGATCAGGCTACTGAAGCTGAACTTAGACACAAAGGCGTCGGAAGTTTTAACGCCAACGAGCGAACTATCAAATGCTCCTAAAGTTATTGGAAAATTAATTGAAGCTGTCGCGCCTGTCACATAAGCATTACCCTTATTATCAACAGCAATGCTTGTACCATAATCGTTTAAAATACCACCCAAGTAAGTGGAATAATCCAGTTTCAGCACCGGATCGATCACCAGGGGCCGTTCCTGATCATACTGGGCGATTTCAAACCTAACTTGCAGCGCTTCGATCACAGGATCAACCACTGCCACTTGCACGGTCCCTGTATCCGCCAAATTTTCATTCCGCAATACGTAACGCCCGGCGACCGCTTCCTGCCGACCGTCGATCACCTGATAAATCCGGGGCGCTTGTTGCACGATTTCGCCACCGGGAACCGCCAACACCAAATCACCCTCGGTATTGACCCTTACTTGCTCCGCGCCGCTGATCGCCAGTTGAATCACCGAAGGGTCAACCCCAGGGGCAACAATGAAATCATGCTCCAGTTGATTCGGGTTACCGTAATAAACCATATCAACGCCAGGATAGACGTCGGCGTAGCGGACTTGCTGGTAATGCGGTACCTTCGTGCGCCACTTCGCCGGATCATTGCCCAGGAAATAGTTGCTGATGCCGGGCAACTTCTCCAGACCTTCCATTTGCGGCTCAGGATTGCGCGTTGCCCCCTCCAGTTGGGTGCGAATGACCGCTTTCCCTTGCAGGGCCAACACCGCCTCATTCGCTGTCAAAAAGAGTGTGTAGCTGGGGCCTCGCGCCAAAAATCTGACATCCTCAGCCACCTGTCCAATATTGGGTTCAAAATAAATGGGCGTCAGGCGTTGGTGCGACTCAATCCGACGGCGGGCGGTCATGTTATTGGCAGGGGCGGGATTTAGCGTGTTCATTGCGCTTGGCAAGAAATCCAGTGGTCCCGTCAATTGCCACTGATTAACCTGCCTGAGCAGGTCGAAAGCCCAAGCAGCAGGCGGCGACTCAGCCTGCGCGATTCCACTTAACGGGGTGCGAGCTGAGCGGAATCGGTCTAATACCGGAGAGCGCATAGGCGCTTGCAGGTGATTAGGCCGATTACCGCTCCAGCGAGTTGATAGGCGGAGCGCGCAGCGCGACGCCTGCAACTCGCGTCGAGCGAAGCTCGGCTCGCGCCCCGATAAGCGGAGCGCTTCGCGCTCCGCTTATCAGCAGGAGTAGCATAGTCAACCCTGCGAACCCTGCCATCCTGAGCCAATCCCGCTGTGTCTTTCTTATTTGCGCCATGATTATTTCCTCTGAATTACTCTAAAGCTCCCATTAGCAATTATCATACCTGACAATATCCATTGCTTGACGGCAGGATGCCCGCTACGATTTACTTTGCCCGCGTAAACTATAAAGCTCAGGGAGTTTTCATGCTCGTTCACCCCGATTTCGACCCGGTAGCGCTCAGCTTGGGTCCCCTGCAAGTGCGCTGGTACGGCCTGATGTACCTGATCGGCTTTCTGGCCGGGTGGGCGCTGGGCCGCTATCGCGCCAGACAACCTCACTCTGGCTGGACCACCGCGCAGATGGACGATGTGGTGTTCTATATCGCCCTGGGCGTGATTCTTGGCGGACGAATTGGCTATATCCTGTTCTACGGGTTCGACAGCTTCCTGCATAACCCGCTGGTGCTGTTCCGGGTCTGGGAAGGCGGCATGTCCTTTCATGGCGGCTTTCTCGGCGTATTGCTGGCCATGACCCTGTTTGCTCGCAAATATCAAAAGCCCTTCTGGGTAACCATTGATTTCATTGCGCCCCTGATCGCGCCCGGCATCCTGTTTGGGCGTATCGGCAACTTCATCAACGGCGAACTATGGGGTCGGGTGACCGATCTGCCGTGGGGCATGGTGTTCAGGCAAACAAGTGACGGTCTTCCGCGCCACCCCTCGCAGTTGTACGAAGCGGTCCTCGAAGGGCTGGCCCTGTTCACGATTGTCTGGCTCTTCTCCGCCAAACCGCGTCCGACGATGGCCGTATCGGGCGTTTTCGCGCTAAGCTATGGAATCTTCCGGTTTCTGGTCGAGTTTGTCCGTCAACCGGACCCGCATTTGGGCTACATCGCATTCGGCTGGCTGACCATGGGACAGATCTTGTCGCTACCGCTCATCGCTGTCGGCATCGCGCTCCTGGCGCTAGCGTATCGGCGAAAAACCACAGGGTAAATGCTCTATGCTGCTGATGATCGACAACTACGACTCCTTCACCTATAACCTCGTGCAATATTTTGGCGAATTGGGCGAAGACGTATGGGTGTACCGTAACGACCACATTACCTTGGATAAAATTGCTGAACTGCAACCTCGGCATATCGTCCTCTCGCCAGGCCCCTGCACGCCTAACGAAGCCGGAGTGTCGCTGGCGACCATCCAGCAGTTTGCCGGACAGATTCCCATGTTTGGGGTCTGCCTGGGGCATCAAAGCATGGGCCAAGCCTTCGGTGGACATATTGTCCGCGCCCGATGGGTGATGCATGGCAAAACCTCCGAGGTTTACCATGACGGCCGGGGCGTCTTCGTCGATTTGCCCAATCCATTCACTGTGGTGCGTTATCATTCCCTGGTCATCGACCGGTCGACCTTGCCAGATTGTTTGCAAATGACCGCCTGGACGCAAACTGCCGATGGCGCGATCGACGAAATCATGGGCGTGCGGCACAAAACCCTGCCCGTCGAGGGCGTTCAATTCCACCCCGAATCGATCCTCACTGAACACGGCCACGCCCTGTTGCGCAATTTTCTCAACCAGTACTGAATCGCTTTGGAGAAGCGCCCCATGTCCATTACCCCCCAGGAAGCCTTGCAACGCACCATCGAGCATCGGGAAATCTTCTACGACGAAATGCTGTCCCTGATGCGGCAAATCATGGCCGGCGAAATCTCCCCGGTGATGACTGCCGCCATCCTGACTGGCTTGCGAGTCAAGAAGGAAACCATCGGCGAAATCACCGCAGCGGCCACCGTAATGCGGGAACTCTCCACCAAGGTGCATGTGCCGCCGCCCCATGAGCATTTCGTCGACATCGTTGGCACGGGCGGCGATGGCGCGCAGACCTTCAACATTTCCACCGCGACTATGTTCGTGACTGCCGCCGCTGGTGCCCGGGTCGCCAAGCATGGCAACCGCAGCGTGTCCTCCAAGTCCGGCAGCGCCGATGTGCTGGAGGCGCTCGGCGCGCGCATCGACCTCCAGGCGGAGCAGGTGGCCGAATGCATCGCTACAACGGGCTTAGGTTTCATGTTCGCGCCCAATCATCATTTGGCCATGAAGAATGTCGCTCCGGTGCGGCGCGAGATGGGAGTGCGCACTATTTTCAATATCCTCGGCCCGCTGACCAATCCAGCCAGCGCACCGAACCAGCTCATGGGCGTCTTCCATCCCGACCTGGTCGGCATCCAAATCCGGGTCATGCAACGACTGGGCGCGCAACATGTGCTGGTCGTCTGGGGTAAGGACGGCATGGACGAAATTTCGCTAGGCGCCGCCACCCAGGTCGGTGAACTCAAAAATGGCGAGATTGTGGAATATGAAATCCATCCCGAGGATTTTGGGCTAGCGATGATCTCCAATCGCAGTCTTAAAGTGACGAACGCGGAGCACTCAAAGACGCTCTTGTTGAATGCCCTGGACAATCAACCCGGCGCGCCGCGCGACATCGTTGCCCTGAACGCTGGTGCGGCGCTGTACACCGCTAATCTGACGCCATCCATCGCCGACGGCGTCACTCTGGCTAGCGAAACCCTGGCCAGTGGCGCGGCCCGCGCCAAGCTGGATGAATTTGTGCGCTGTACGCAGAAACTGGCTTCATGAACGACACGCCCGACATCCTCAAAAAAATCCTGGCGCGCAAAATCGAAGAAGTCGCTGAACGCAGCGCGCGATGGAGTCTCTCCGAACTGATGCAGCGGGTGGAGAATCTGCCGGCCCCGCGGCCATTCCTGAAGCGGTTGCAGAGTATCATGGCTGAAGGCCAGCCAGCGGTCATTGCCGAAATCAAGCGCGCCTCGCCCAGTAAGGGATTGTTGCGCGATCCCTTCGTTCCGGCGGATATTGCCCGAAGCTACGCTACCGCTGGCGCCGCCGCGCTGTCGGTGTTAACCGATCGGGACTTCTTCCAGGGCTGCGAGGATTACTTACAGGAGGCGCGGGCGGCCTGCGCTCTGCCAGTCTTGCGCAAGGATTTCATCATCGACCCCTACCAGGTCTATGAAGCACGCTTGATCGGCGCAGATTGCATTTTGTTGATTGCCGCCGCCCTGGATAACGCGGCCTTGCAGAAGCTGGCCGGGTTAGCGGAGCAATTGGGCATGGATGTTCTCTTGGAGGTCCACGACATCAAGGAACTGGAGCGGGCGCTGCAAATCGACGCCTCGCTGATCGGCATTAATAACCGTAATCTACGCACGTTTGAAACCCGGCTGGAGACCACGCTGGACTTGCTGGCTCACATTCCCGGCAACCGGACAGTCGTCACCGAAAGCGGGATTCATACTCCCGCAGATGTCGCCTTAATACGCGGACAGGGCATTCACGCCTTCCTGGTGGGCGAGGCGTTCATGCGCGCCCTAGACCCCGGCGCGAAACTGGCGGAATTGTTCGTTTAAAAAAGTGATTGGTATTACTTTTTAGGAGCTTACATGAAAACCCGCGTTATCTGGCTGGAAGACATGACCTATGTCGCCCAGTCACCTAGTGGTCATGCCCTGGTCATGGACGGGCCGCCGGAACTGGGCGGTCATAATCTCGGACCGCGACCGATGGAGATGTTGTTGATGGGCATGGGCGGTTGCACCGCTATCGACGTGGTCAACATCCTGCGCAAGGCCCGGCAGGATTTGCGCGGTTGCGAAGTGCAACTGGAAGCCGATAGAGCGGATAGCGAACCTAAAGTCTTCACCCGGATTCGCGTGCATTTTATCCTCACCGGCTTGAACCTGAGCGCCAAGCACATCGAACGCGCCATTCATCTCTCAGCGGAAAAATATTGCTCAGCCTCCATCATGCTCGGCCAGACTGCGCAAATTACCCATACCTTTGAAATTCGCCAACTTGACGAAGCTCCGGCAACGGATTAGTCTGGCGAAATCCCCTCCGCCCTTCCTTTTTCAAAGGGGGGAGGCGAATGGTTGCGCATCGGCGAAGTTAAGCCTTGGCCAAATGGTTGCGGATAAACTCATATTCCGCCTGTACCGCTTTCTCCGCGTCGCCACCGACGAAATTCGCCAACTTGCCGCCCACCAGAGGAATCTCGCATTTTACCTCCAGTCGCACGTCATTCACACAGCCATCGCCCTGGGTTCGCAGCTCCATCTCGGTTTCGATACTGACGGGAACTCCGGAAATTTCAACATTGACCTTGCAATGGTAAGGACCGCCCGCTTTCCCCTCCCACTGTTCGCTTTGCACCAGGGTATTCCAGGGATTGAAAAATTTCTTTAGCAACGCCGGTACATCGGCGGGGACTTCCCGCTTGGTCTTGATGCGATAGTGACCCTCGCTGCCGGCGCATTCCAGTATCTCTACATTGCGTGCGCCGATTCCGACATACTTGTCCTTCATAAAGTCGGGATCGTGAAACAGGCCGAAAACGGTGTCCACATTCTGGTTGTATTGATGCAAAGCTTTTATTTTCAAAGTGATTCTCCAAAAGAAGACCCAATCCTTCAGGGTAGGGAAGATGCCCAGGCAGGCGCATCTGGGAAAAGTCGCTCCTGAAGAACTTAAGGGTAGTGTTCTAAACTTGGATACGCTATATTTTAGTCTAGAATTTGCTTAAGTATTTTAATATTTTTTAAGGCATTTAAATATGGTTTTAAATCCTGTTCTTTGCCCTCTTTGTCGTCATGAACAAATTGTAAAGCGTGGAAAAACGGAAAATGGAAAACAACGCTACCTTTGTCAAAATCTGGAATGCTCGGTCAAAACATTTATTTCAGACTACAATTACAATGGATATTTACCTGAAGTCAAAAACCAGATCATTGAGATGGCGATCAATGGCAGTGGAGTTCGAGATACCGCGCGCGTTTTAGACATCAGTCCGACGACCGTCATCAATGAATTAAAAAAAAGAATCTTGCCTTGAATCCGTCAATCGAGCGGTGCGGAACCACTTAAATTCACAGGAAGTCCTCTTTGAGATTCAAAAAGTTGAAGATCAAGAAGCCAAACTAGACGAGATGTGGAGTTATGTTCAGAGTAAAAAACATCCGCGTTGGCTGTGGCATGCGATCGATCATTACACCGGAAAAGTTCTCGCTTATACCTTCGGTGATCATAAAGATCACGTCTTCTTAAAGCTCAAAGAACTCTTGGAACCTTTCGGAATTAACCGATTTTACACGGACAACTGGGGAGCCTACGAGCGTCACTTGCCCTCTGAACAGCATACGGTTGGTAAGGCCAATACGCAGAAAATTGAACGGAAGCACCTCACGTTGCGGACACGCATTAAACGATTAGTGAGAAAGACGATTTGTTTCTCTAAACTCGATAAAATGCATGACATCGTGATTGGCCTGTTTATTAATCGATATGAATTCGGGATTTTAGTATAAAAACCATGTCTGGAACACTACCCATCAGCCGCTCCCCATCGGTCACGGTTGCCCTGAACCTTGGCCCGCGCTCCTGATAACCACCGATGATTTCTCGTGACCACCGCCAGAACGGGAGACATGAAAAAACCTACCCTTGTAAGGGGCCGGGGGGATTTCGATAGACAGCGTCGATCCACGGTGTTCAAATCCCTCCTCACCCCCCTTTGCTAAAGGGGGGAATCCAGAATTCAAAACCTATCGAGAAACAATATTAGATCGTTTTTCCGCCTGGAATCTTCCAAATTCAGCTTATTCACAAAGGAGGCAAGTCATGCTGGGAGGTTTCCCCACATTCGTCATTGGACTAGCGGTTTTCGCCGTGATTCTGGTCTTTCTGGGCGTCAAATCGGTGCCGCAGGGCATGGAATACACCGTCGAGCGTTTTGGCCGCTATACCGAGACGCTACGTCCCGGACTCAATCTCATCATCCCAATCATCGACCGCATTGGCCACAAGATCAACATGATGGAAACAGTGCTGGATGTTCCCTCGCAGGAAATTATCACCAAGGACAACGCGATGGTGCAAGTGGATGGCGTCGTATTTTATCAGGTGCTGGACGCCGCCAAGGCTGCCTACGAGGTCAATCAGCTTGAGTTCGCTACACTCAATCTGACCATGACCAATATCCGCACGGTCATGGGTTCGATGGATCTGGATGAGTTATTGTCCAAGCGCGATGAAATCAATGCGCGACTCCTGACCGTCGTGGATGAGGCAACAACTCCGTGGGGGGTCAAAGTGACCCGCATCGAAATCAAGGACATTTCCCCACCCAAGGATCTGGTGGATTCCATGGCCCGGCAAATGAAAGCTGAACGCGACAAGCGGGCCTCGATCCTCACCGCGGAGGGCGCGCGGCAGGCGGCCATTCTCGAAGCCGAAGGACTCAAGCAGGCGGCCATTCTCGAAGCCGAGGGCCGCAAGGAATCCGCTTTCCGCGATGCCGAGGCGCGTGAACGATTGGCCCAGGCGGAAGCGCGCGCGACTATCATGCTATCGGAAGCGATTGGCAAAGGCGATGTGCAAGCGATTAACTATTTTGTTGCGCAGAAATATGTGGAAGCAGTGGCCAAGCTGGCGACAGCGCCGAATCAAAAGGTACTGCTGATGCCGCTGGACACCTCCGGATTGGTAGGCGCCCTGGCCGGGATTGCCGAATTGACCCAGGAAGCCATGAGCAAGGGAGGAACCCGCTCGTGAGCGGCTGGCTGCTGGAACCGGTCTACTGGAACTGGTGGGTGCTGGGCGTGGCGCTCATGGCGATAGAAGCCCTGGTCCCCGGCTTCTTCTTCCTGTGGATGGGCGTGGCTGCACTGCTGGTGGGGCTGACGTTGACTATTCTGCCCGAAATGCCCTGGACTTGGCAGGTGTTCCTGTTTGCCCTGTTGTCAGTAGGTTCTATCGTCGCCTGGCGGATGCGGTTGCGCCGGCATCCCACCCGCACCGCTGATCCTCTTCTCAATCGACGTGGTCATCAGTACATTGGGCGGGTGTTCACCCTGGATGCGCCCGTCATCAATGGTCATGGTAAAATCCGGGTCGACGACAGCACCTGGAAGGTGCTGGTCGAACAAGACTGTCCGGCAGGCGCGCGATTGCGGATCGTTGGCGTCAATGGGGTCATGCTTAAGGGCGAAATCGAAAGCGAGAACGTTGCATAAAAACGATTCTTTCCCGAAGGCGAGAGGTTGTGGGCTGAGAGCGTTTTTATCCTTCTTTTTCGCACAGTGCTTGTTCGTAAGCTTGGCGCACATCCCCGCCAAAGCACACCAGATAAACCATCTCGATCTGGTCATCGTGGGCGAGAAAATCGCGAACCTCGCGGATGGCGATACGCGCTGCTTCGTCCAGGGGATAGCCATAAACCCCGCAGCTGATAGCAGGGAACGCGATGGTGCGAACCGCCTGCTTCACCGCCAGTTGCAGGCTTTGGCGATAACAGGACGCCAGCAGTGCGGGTTCCTCCTGCTCGCCGCCCTGCCAGACAGGGCCAACCGTGTGGATGACATACCGGGCGGGCAACCGATAGCCGCGAGTCAGCTTGGCCTGACCGGTTTCGCAACCGCCCAGTGTGCGGCACTCGGCCAGCAATTCCGGGCCAGCAGCGCGATGAATTGCGCCATCCACGCCGCCGCCGCCAAGCAGTGAACGATTGGCGGCGTTCACAATAGCATCCACCGATAATCGAGTAATATCATCGGAAATGATCCGAATACGGCTGGAATCCATCTCAATCACCTCGTCGACAACATGTTGGAGGTTGTTAATCCAAATAATAGGTTGGCTCAATATGGATTCCAGTCAGTTGGCGTTGTTAGGCGACCAGCAGTTCCAAGAGAGGTCTGAGCAAGCCTTTGCCCCGAATGCGGACGTTATGCACGAACTGAAAGAAGCCCAGGTAGAGCGGCAGCTTTTCTTGCGAAATTCCTCGATGGGGTCGCAACCAGGAACGCAACAGGGACCAGAAACCCTCAGCAGTATTGACATGAATCTCATGGAAGCCATCGCCATCGTCGTCGCGGGCGTATTCGCCCCGGCTGTGACACACCGTATGATGATCAAAGCCCCAATCCTTCAATGGGTTATAGATTGCATATTCATCGGTATACACCCGGGTTCCCGGGGCGATGAAAGTCTGAAGGAGCGGTTGGATGGTCGCTTGCTGGACATTATCCAGCATCCGGACGACCACCGCGCCGCCGCGCTCAATCATGCCGAGAATCGGCGGCTTTTCCTGCTCCAGGGTGCCTCGACCCCGTGCCCCCTTCAGCCGGCGACGCCGCCCGCGGCGGCCTTTTTTTTCACCGCGTCCGGATGCCCTTTATGCCCGGCCACCATATAGACCTCGTCGCATTCCACTTCCCCCGCCAAGGTGGGTTCGGGTTGGCGGGCGACGATACCTTGGCGCAGTTGCTCGGTCATCCGCTGCACGTCTCCGGATTCAACGCCAACTCTTGGGCAATCTGGGCATTAGACAAGTTCAACCCCATAAAATATAAACATAATATCCAAATTCGTAACGGCGGGTGGTGGCCGGCCAACACCGTCCCGGTTAGATCGTCAAAAGAGCGATGGCACCCGGCACACCGATATTTCTGTCGCGCCGGTTGGGTCGTGTCGTGACCCTGCTTCGTCACGTTCGCCGCCCCACAATGGGGGCAGTGAACCCCATCGGGCCAGCGCAGTTGGCGGACCGTTTCGTAACACCGGACATCGTCCAGTAGATTCTGAAGGTTGATCATCGACGGGAAACCTGGAGCGCGGCGGTTCAAAACCTCTTCAGTGTAGATCCTGTCCCTTGGCAGGGCGAGCCATCTTCAACAGCCTGGAATCCATATTGAGCCTAATAGGTTAATCCATAAAAGAGTTAAAAACTTATTTAGCCATAAGGTTATTATGCAATTTTTTAGTTGATTTCATCATTCCGCCATGCTTTACCAGTTGACAGCCATCGTCTTCCCCCTCTTCGCCCTAGTGGGCTGACACAGAAGTTTTGACAGGTTCAGAGGTTTCTAGGTCCACCGGGGTTTCAGAAGATTTCAAGGGAGGATAGAGGCGCTTGAGTTTGACCCGGGCCAAGTCGGTGCCGAACTGCCAGTGGATTTTGGTCTGACGTAGGTTGCGTGGGCCTTGCCAAGCGGCGATTTCCTTCCGCAAAGTTTCGAGGTTCGCAATGCGGCGATTCAAACACTGGCCGGCGAGAACAGCGAACTCACATTCCGCCATATTGAGCCAACTGCCATGCTTGGGGGTGTAATGAAATTCGAGCTTGCGGGTGATCCGGCGGGCTTCCTCTGGAGAAAAGACACTATACAAGGCCGCAGGAGTGTGGGTATTGAGGTTATCCACGACCAACCGGATTCGCTCCGCCTTCGGAAAGTACACATCAACGAGTTGCTGCATTTGCTGGGCAAAATCGCGTTTGGTGCGCTGTTTCGTGACATTAACATGACGCCACCCGCGCAAGGGTTGTACGAATAGAAATAAATTGGCGGTGCCTTCGCGTTTGTATTCACAGTCATAGCGCGCCGGTTGACCCGGGCGGGCGGGTTGAGGACAGCGGGTTTCGCTGGTCAATTGCACCGGACTTTCATCGAAGCACACTTGGGGGTATTGAGGATCATCGGGTTCGGCGTACAGGTCCAACACATCCTCCATATGCCAAACATAATCGGGACTGACACTGGGAATACACCATTCTTGACGTTGCCAGGGTTTGAGGTCGTTTTTTTAAGGATGCGCCGCACACTCTCACGGGAAATGGCTTCGATGGGCCGGAGTTCCATGAAGCGGTCCGCTAACAATTGGAGAGTCCACTGACAACGGCCAGCGGGCGGGGTACTACAGGCCAAGGCGACCAGAAAGGCGGCCTGTTTGCCGGTCAAGGCCGGGGGCAAACCGACTCGTGGCCGCTCGCTTAACGCCGCCAGCAACCCTTCGTCGACAAACCGTTGACGGGTACGATGAACGGTCGAAATCCCCAAGTGAAGGCTTTGGGCAATGGCCTCATCCGTCGCCCCTTCCGCAGCCTGCAGCAACACATGGGCACGGGCAACCTTGCGCGCCGCTGCCTTGCCTTTATGAATGACCTTCAGCAGGTCTTCCCGCTCCTCTTCAGTTAGATCAACCAGATACTTGTGGGCCATGGTGATTCCTCCTGTTGATCTCAACCATAGGGCACCCACCGCTACCTGTCAAAACTTCTGTGTCAGCCCACTAGTGGGCTGACACAGAAGTTTTGACAGGTTCAGAGGTTTCTAGGTCCACCGGGGTTTCAGAAGATTTCAAGGGAGGATAGAGGCGCTTGAGTTTGACCCGGGCCAAGTCGGTGCCGAACTGCCAGTGGATTTTGGTCTGACGTAGGTTGCGTGGGCCTTGCCAAGCGGCGATTTCCTTCCGCAAAGTTTCGAGGTTCGCAATGCGGCGATTCAAACACTGGCCGGCGAGAACAGCGAACTCACATTCCGCCATATTGAGCCAACTGCCATGCTTGGGGGTGTAATGAAATTCGAGCTTGCGGGTGATCCGGCGGGCTTCCTCTGGAGAAAAGACACTATACAAGGCCGCAGGAGTGTGGGTATTGAGGTTATCCACGACCAACCGGATTCGCTCCGCCTTCGGAAAGTACACATCAACGAGTTGCTGCATTTGCTGGGCAAAATCGCGTTTGGTGCGCTGTTTCGTGACATTAACATGACGCCACCCGCGCAAGGGTTGTACGAATAGAAATAAATTGGCGGTGCCTTCGCGTTTGTATTCACAGTCATAGCGCGCCGGTTGACCCGGGCGGGCGGGTTGAGGACAGCGGGTTTCGCTGGTCAATTGCACCGGACTTTCATCGAAGCACACTTGGGGGTATTGAGGATCATCGGGTTCGGCGTACAGGTCCAACACATCCTCCATATGCCAAACATAATCGGGACTGACACTGGGAATACACCATTCTTGACGTTGCCAGGGTTTGAGGTCGTTTTTTTAAGGATGCGCCGCACACTCTCACGGGAAATGGCTTCGATGGGCCGGAGTTCCATGAAGCGGTCCGCTAACAATTGGAGAGTCCACTGACAACGGCCAGCGGGCGGGGTACTACAGGCCAAGGCGACCAGAAAGGCGGCCTGTTTGCCGGTCAAGGCCGGGGGCAAACCGACTCGTGGCCGCTCGCTTAACGCCGCCAGCAACCCTTCGTCGACAAACCGTTGACGGGTACGATGAACGGTCGAAATCCCCAAGTGAAGGCTTTGGGCAATGGCCTCATCCGTCGCCCCTTCCGCAGCCTGCAGCAACACATGGGCACGGGCAACCTTGCGCGCCGCTGCCTTGCCTTTATGAATGACCTTCAGCAGGTCTTCCCGCTCCTCTTCAGTTAGATCAACCAGATACTTGTGGGCCATGGTGATTCCTCCTGTTGATCTCAACCATAGGGCACCCACCGCTACCTGTCAAAACTTCTGTGTCAGCCCACTAGATATAACAGTGTGGAAACCCCTGGCGGTGGCGCTGGATCTGCTGGGGCAGGTGGCGATCCCGCTGATGTTGTTTGCGCTTGGCGTACGCATGACGCGCATTAATTTACAGGATTGGCGCATTGGCCTGACCGGAGCAGTGGTTTGTCCAGCTTCGGGAATCGCCATCGCGCTGCTGGTCGGTCCGTTGTTGGGGGTCAGCGGCGAACAGTACAATCAATTGCTGGTATTTGGCGCACTACCGCCAGCGGTTCTCAACTTCATGTTAGCCGAGAAGTTCGGCGAGTCGCCCGAGGCGGTCGCTTCCATCGTTCTCATGGGCAATCTTGCCAGTATAGTGACGCTGCCAGCGGTGCTAGCGTGGATACTTTGATGCTGGATTAAATGAATGCTTCGGTAGTCCTGCAGATTGTAGTGAACCCTCATGCAGTCACGACCGATAGAGAATTGTTATAATGATGGATAAAATACCAAATAGCTCCAATGTGGTTTTCCAGTGTCTTCGAAAAAGAGAGTGTCTTTCTAACGAGACGAGAAATTCTTTGTCTTAAAGTACCATTGAATCTTTCAATTTTGGGTAGTGTCCCTCAACTGCTGTGGTGAACCTAGATGCTACTTTGATCATGCTGGGGCATCCGCCTCTGAGCTATGGTACTCAGCGGGGAGATCAGCATGGAGTGGGAGTCGTTGTATTGCCCAAACCGGAACTGCCGTCACTATGGAAAGCCCTTTAAAACAGGACAGTTGATCAAAGATGGGAGTAGCCGTGGTCATCCAAGAGCGCTCTGCCGAGCGTGCGGGAGACATGTCGTCTTGAGTTATGGAACGGCCTATTGTGGTTTGGATGCTGAACCCGCCGTTTTCGAATTGGCGGTACGCGCACTGGCGGAGGGGACTTCGCTGCGGGCGACCGCCCGGATTGTCCTGACGGACAAAGATACGGTGTGTGCCTGGTTGGACCGGGCGGCGCGCCAGTGTCGGCGGGTGATGCTCTATCTGTGGCATGATTTACATGTACAAGAGTGTCAACTCGATGAATTGTGGAGTTTTGTGCATACCAAACAAGCGAATCTGCCGGGCACCAAAAGTTATCATGAAACGTATGGCGATGCGTGGGTCTGGCTCGCTTTTGCGCCGGAATGGCGGTTGGTATTGGCGTTTGTGATCGGCAAACGGACCCAAACTTATGCGGATCAATTGCTGGCACGCGTTCGACAAGTGACTGATCTACATATCCCTTTTTTTACCAGTGATCAATGGCCCGAGTATGAAAAAGCGCTGTTGATGACCTATGGGGAATGGTATCAACCGGTGCGTCGCGGTTCGCGAGGTCCTCAGCCCAAACCCCGGCGCCGACCGCTGCCCGAGATGCAGTATGCCCAAGTCATCAAAATCCGCCAGCAGGGTCGGGTCGTGAAAGTGAAGACCCATGTGGTGTTTGGCGATACCCAGACCGTGGCGGCCTACGTGCAAACTTCCCCCGTTAGCGGGGGGATCAATACCAGTTTTGTGGAGCGCGATAACCTGACCCAACGACAAAGCAACCAGCGTCTGACTCGGCGTACGATCAGATTTTCTAAAAATCTCAAATGGTTTGAGAAACAATTATGGGTTTCATTAGCCTACTATCATTTGGTGTTACCCCACCGCAGCTTGCGACAACCGCTCGTATCGCCCGAACCGACGCGCGGACACGGAACCCTGCGTCGATGGTCCCCCGGTACGCCCGCGATGGCGGCTGGCATGACCGATCATGTCTGGACCACCGCAGAATTGTTATCCTATCGTGTCCCCGCTGAAGTCATCGATCAACTACCGAAACTCGAACAGGTGTTTCCCGACTTCGCCCAGATTCACCACAGCAGTTGAGGGACACTACCCAATTTTGTAAGTCCGACCCCTTTCTTTGCCTACGGCTTTGTGACGTTTGGTTGGGAATATCACCTCATACGCTTCCCAAAAATCGGTATAAGCGACGGCGCATTGGCGATAAACCGGCGGTAGGGAGTCCCACAGTCCTTGAGCGCCTTTTTGGCTTCGATTACCGACAAAAACGCCGACGATCTCGCTTGTGCCTTGATCAATCGCTAACCAAGCCCATTGTTTGTTATTCTTATTTCCTACAAAAGACCCCAGTTCGTCACATTGAATCACGAGCCGACCTTTGGGCTTTTTTTTAACAGCGACTTGCTGAGGGACTCCTTGATATTTTCGATTGACATCGCCTTGTAGCCAACGTTCTGAAACCCCAACGACCCGTGCAATACCGGCAATAGGAATTCGTTCTAATAACAGTTTGTCGATTAAATCCTTTTTATCTTGCGAAATTCTATTCTCTGGATTTTCGACAAATTGTCGACTGCAATCTTTGCAAGAAAACGTGGGCTTGCCGTTGTGAATGCTGCCGTTTTTTACAACATTGACGGAATGACAATTAGGACAAATCATCGCTCTTTACTGACTCTATTTGTTACCACTAAAATCATACCATAAATTAATCACTACTTTCTACAGGACTACCAAAACCTGTAACCGCTCACGCAACCGAGCCCGCTGTTGTTCATTCATCAGTCGCTTAAGTTCTTCGGCAGATTCTTGGATATCAACTTGAAGTGTTTGGCTCATGGTATAAATACCTCATCATGTTGGCTAGTCTATCATTATACGCGATGTTCGACTTTTCCGAGGGGAGATGAGAGCAGGCGGATGCGGCATGGCGATGTGAGCTAAGCTGAGAGGAACCAACCGCCTCAACCGCACGGAGAGACCGCCATGCCGCTCGAAGACTTTATCATCACGGTGTTTTGTTGGGTAGACGAACACCTGAATGCCCTGCTCGGGGATCACTGCTTACGCTCGCGAGGCTTCGCCCCCAAGCTGAATGATAAGCGGAGCGCTTCGCGCTCCGCTTATCGGGGCGCGAGCCGAGCTTCGCTCGACGCGAGTTGCAGGCGTCGCGCTGCGCGCTCCGCCTATCAACTCGCTGGAGCGGTAATCGGCCTAATCACCTGCAAGCGCCTATGCGCTCTCCGGTATTAGACCGATTCCGCTCAGCTCGCGCCCCGATAGTGAAGTGATCACGATGGAAGTCGTCGGCGAGTTCTTAGGGCTGGATACGGATGTGGGCATCTGGAAGTACTTCGGTCGTCATTGGCCGTCGTGGTTCCCGGAACTCGGATCGCGGACGACGTTTGCCCAGCAGGCGGCGAATCTGTGGGTGATCAAGCAGCGGCTTCATCAGCAGCTGCTGATCGAGTTGGGGGCGGCGACGGACCCGATTCGCTTGGTGGATGGTTGCCCTCTGCCCCTCTGTGTGTTGACCCGTGCCCCGCACTGTCGGTTATTTCCTGCGGTGGCGGATTTTGGCTATTGTGCGGCAAAGAAGCAGTACTATTACGGGCTTCACGGTCATCTGATGGTCACGATCCATGGCGTCATCACGGCGTGGACGGTGACGCCCGCTACGGGTGATGAACGCGAGGCGTTGTGGGATTTGACCGAAGGTGTTCAGGGTTGGGTGATCGGCGACAAAGGTTACCTGAGCGCCTTTCTTCAGACGGAACTGGCCACGACCGGGATTGACTTGCAAACCCCCTTGCGGGCCAACATGATCGATCCGCGTCCCCCGTGGGCTGTCCAGCAGCTTACGAGAACCCGCCGCCTCGTGGAAACGGTCATCGGTCAGCTCACCGAGCCATTCCATTTTGAGAAAATCCGGGCGCGGGATGTGTGGCACTTGACGAGTCGGATCGCCCGAAAAATCTTAGCGCACACCTTGGGTATTTTCATGAACCGACAAGTCGGTCGGTCAGACCTCCAGTTTGAGGGCCTGATCGCCTGAAAGTCGAACATCGCGTATTATAGTAAAATATAATGGCAAATGGTATGAAAATCTGGCGGTAGCGTTCTGCGCTTTCGTGGATTGTCGGTTGCATCTGCGGAAGCCAGTCCTTTCAAAGCTTTTATTAACTTAATTTTTTTATAAGATGGAGTGAATCATTCTAAAAAAGCCTGCACCTGGCAATATTGTCGGCGCAACACGATGGCCACTGCGATCATTAGCAGGAACAAAAACCCGGCAATGCCGGCCCCAAATATCACATCCCACCGTTTCTCTTCCAGTGCAACCTGGCAAGCAGCAGTATAGCCTTCTTTCAAGACCCCGCGCGTGGAATCGGCAGGATCGTAATACACCGTCACCGCTGCGCCGGCTGGATATTCCCCTAGCCACGTTTCGACGGCTTTCCGATGGGTTGTCGGACGATTGCAGAAAAACGGGGTTGCACTCTGTTGCTCTACCCCGGCAACGCTGTAACCGAACTCGATCCGTGGCCAATAGCCGTCGACCTTGATTTTCCCTTTCGGGATTTTCGCCGTCGCCAGTTCAGCGCGGATAATCCGACCTGACGCTTCAGACCAGTTCGCACTGGCCTCGGCCCATTGCTGTTGTTGTTGCAGATTCTGATAAGTCTGATATTCCTGGAACGCCAGCGCCGCCAGAAAAGTAGCGACAACCAGCAACGCCGTTACCGCCGCTATCGCCACCCACTTCATTTGCCGGTAATACTTTTTGCCATCGACCAGTTTACCGAGGAGCGCCCGGCCCTCGTGCAAGGCCACCAATCGACCGTCCGGTTGCCAATCCTGGCAATAGAACTGTGCGGTGATCTCCTGGCGCGGCGGGCGAGTCCAGCCTGTATTGGGTTCAATCAGCGCATAAAACAATCCCGTCGCCGGACGCCGGTCAAGGATCTGCACCGTCATCAACGCCCCGGATTTATTGCTGACGCCTGCCGGCGTTAAGCGGGCATTGACCGGGTTGCAACTTCGCAGCAACCGGTTGGCGTCATTCAATCGCCGTGTCATCCAGCGTTCCAGATACCACAACAAACCCCACATTAATGCGATCATCGGCAGTATGACCAAACCGGCCACGGCAAAAATCAACAGATTTTCCATGCTCCGATTGGACAAAGCCGTGGTCATCATGAAGACCAGAGCGCCAGCCATGATTAAAAAGAACAGCAGGCTTAGCGAACGAGTCAAACGGCGATGAGTAGCGTTCAGTTGTTGGAGGCTGGGATGCAGAGAAGTAGGGGAGAGGTCAGTCATCTGTTGGCGAGTAGCGAGTGATCAGCAGTTTTCCTATCTCGTCGGTTCAATAGCGCGGGCGGAAATCGAGAAAATTCCAGTATCCAACCAATAACCATATTCATCCTTGAGTGTTTGCAGCTTTAATAGCACGACCCCATTGGGTTGCTGGTTGCCGTCCGCGTCCGCCACGGCGATCACTTTGAAGTCCAAATCCACATTTTCATCGGTGGAGCGTTCCAGCGTCACTTTAAGCGGCAACGCCTTGGAGCGGGCATCCTGGGGATGAGCAAAAGTCACCCGGTACAGCGGCGAGGCCGGCCAGCGCTCGACATTCAATTGCCGGAAACCGAGAAACACCGGCGCGTAAAAATCGAAAGTCGCTTCCGGTAGGCGCGTCTTGCGATCCTCCAGTTCCAGATTAGCGAACAGCACATTCTCCGGTTTCAACCGTCCAGTTTGCTCCAGCACGCCAATGAAACGGGCGGTGGATTTCATCCCCAGTTCGCGGCTGCGCAAGTTGAACTTGTACAACTGCCCTTCGGACAGCGCGCAAACCATCGCCCCGACCGCTGCCGTCGTTTTGGGATCGGTTAACCGCCCACCGACTGAACGGAAGGGGTACCAATCCCCCACCCGATAAGCGTGCAGGCTGACAATGCGATCCGGCGGCGCCGGCAGTTTCGCTAAAATCGCGGCCCGCACCGCCGGGAATCGGCAGGGCCGCCCGGAAATCAGCAGGTAATCGCAATCGTACAAATGCACGACTTCGCACAAATCGCTCAGCACTTGGCCAAGAATACGGCGCACGGTGGTGTCCACCGCTAGCATGGTGGTGGAAAAGGCGACCTCAGCCAGTTGAAAACCCTGCCCGCCAGCGGCATGGACGGCTTCTTCCAGAAACGCGGTGACCTGTTCATGCGGCCTGGCGCCCGGTGGGTAAACATCGGCCAGCTTGAGCGTCACCGCTTCATTGCCCATGCTCAGATCGGCGTTTTCGTAGCGTTGCAGTAACGCCAGCGCTAATGGCAATGCGACCTGACTGGCGAACTGCCGGCGCAAGGTGCGCTCGCGCTCGGCCTGATCGCCTCGATTAGCACCCAGACGCCGCGCCAGTAATTCCTCGGGATTAGCCGCGCCGCTGGCGCGAATCGCTTCCAGCAATGCAGGAAGCACATTGCGCTCGATCAAACCGCACAGTACATCGTCGCCAGCAATATTGAAGCCTTCGCGGAATTCCTGGGTAGGCCGCAACGCCGTGCCACCCTCCAGTTGATAGGTGGTGATAATCAAATCGGTAGTACCGCCGCCCACGTCGATGCTGGCCAGCCGCAGACAGGGCGTTTCGCCATAGCCTTCCCGGACTCGGCCAAACACCTGAAAGAACAGCGCCGCATCGCCCTGGAAGTTGTGCTTGACCTCGTTGTAAAGAAACACAATCTGGGTGCCGGTCGCCTCGTCCCATTGCAGAAACGGTTCGGGAGCCTGACTTTCATCCAGACCCAGTGCCCGCCAGGTCAACCGGATCGCCGTGTTCACCCGGCGCGTGAACAGCTTGCGTTCCGCCAGCGGCATCGCGGTGGGCATGGTCAGAATCACCCGGTGCAAGCGGCGCGGCGCTTCGGAATACACCCGCTCGGAACGGCGGGCGGGCGAATTGGCCTGAATAAAGGCTTGCAACAGCACCTCGGCGACGAAGAAGCTCATCAGCGAGCCGCGCGAGAACAGCGCGGTGACCGCCGGCGGCTCGCCCGGCTCCAGTTCTTCACCGTCTTCGCGCAGATGACCGACAAACGGCCCCGTGGTCACTGGACCGCTGTCGCCGCCGCCCGCCGCTGGCCCGGCGTTAAACCGCCAGGCATGATGGCGCGGGTCGGTATCCCACAGATAGCGCTTGGGACTGGACAGACCCGTGCTGCCTTCCGCGCCGTGACTGAAGTAGGACAGGGCCTGGGCTTCAAAACCGATCCGGGTGACGGCAGGCCACAGGAAGGCGCTGCTGCGGCCGCTGCGGCGGGACAGCTTTTCATCGCCAAATGTGCTGCGCACAAATTCCACGCGGCTGGGACAGGGTTCGTCATAAACCCGTTCCGGATACGTCAGATCCCGCAACACCAGCCGATAGCTGTCGTTCATATCCACCGGCGCATCGCCGCTAGTTTCCATCAACATGCCACAGGTGCGGGAATTGCCGATGTCCAGCACCACGTCCACATCCACCGGTCGATTGAGTCGGGCAGTCGGCCCATCATCCACAAAAGTAAAACGCAGTCGCGGCGGGTTCACCGCTTTTTTCAACAACGTCAGCACAGTCAACCAGGCGGCCTGCCCGTCGGGATTGACGCGCAGCTCCGCTTCATCCACCCGGCGCGGTGCGCGACGGCGGCGTTCATAAGCATGGAAATGCTGATGCACCCACTCCCGCACCCATTCCTGCTCCAGAAACCAGCTTGTATCCTCCTCGGCATCGCTTAGGGCGAATTCCTCACCGGATTGCATATCCAGCGCGCTGGGGGCGAGATAAGGCCGGCCTTCGCGGGTCGGCAACAACTGGGTGTCGAACGCCAGGGTCACCCGGTGCGTGTGACCCTCAGCATCCGGGGCCGGCAATTCGACCAGACGCGCCCGCGCCCAGTTAGTGGGTCCATTATCGAACAGGTGATCGTGATTAGGACGGCGTTCGCGGATGCGCAGAAAAGGGATCGGCAACCAGGCTCGATCAAGAATCATCGCCGCCTTGGCCGCATTCAGCGAATAGGCTTGCTCAGGTTTAACGGTCTTTCCATCGTGGGTTGCGAATTGGCCGCTGGCGTCATCGGCGTACAACGGGGTCAATAGTGGGCGCCCATCTGCGCCAGTTTCCGCCAGGAAGGCGCGGGATAACCTGATCTCGTTGAGGTTGAATCCGAAATCCAGAAACTGGATAGCGGTGTTGGGAATCAGATTGATCAGTGGGCCAAGTTGCCTGAGTTTTGCCAGCATGGTTGCTCACCTTCGTCCGCCGATTGGGCTAACCGCTGCGCTCGCGCTGTACTCGCAGCAACCGTTCCATCAATTGCTCGATTTCCGCTTCCAGCGCACTGCGCTCCTGTTCGGATTGGTGATCGCGCACCGCCAGTTTTTCCTTAAGGCCTTGGTATTCCTGCTGGGCTTCCGTCAATTGCCGGCGCAAATCTCGCACTTCCCGTTCAGCCGGGGTTGGATCGCCCCCTCCGGTTCCGCCGGATTCCATGATTTTAGTCCGTAATAAACGCCGTTCGGCCTGCAAACGTTCAAGTTGTTCTTGAAAATGTTGGCGTTCCTCGTCCCATGCAGTCTGCTGTCGTTTGAGATCGGCTAACTCCGTTTGTAGTCGCTCTACTTGAAGGGCGCTATCCGGCGGCAAATTCTGATCAACGCGCGCTTTTTGCAGCGCCAGGCTATCTTCCAAGGTATTCATCTGAATCTGCAGAGCCAATCGTTCCTGCTCCCAAGTCTCCTGTTGCTGGTCCAGTCGGGCGCTCAATTGAGTCTTCTCCCGACGCAACCCTTGCACCTGATCTTCGAGTTGACCATTCAACAGGAGCAGACTTTGCCGCTCCTCATCCCATTCAGCGCCTTTCTGGGCGAAACGATCCTGCAGAGCGTCTCGATCCCGCTGCAGCTGCGCCATGGCCTCGCGCAGTTTCTCCACTTCTTGTTGTTGCGTCTGCAACTGCTGCCCGCCCTGTTCCTTGAACTCAGCATATTGCCGCTCCAGCTCAGCCTGACGCTCGCTGGCCTCGGCCAGATCGTGCTCAAGACGCTTTTGCCGCCCCAACAGAGTCTGGCGACCCTGATAGGATTTGGACTGCTCCGCTTGAAGGCTTACTTGCAGGACGCCATTGCTAGACTGGACCTCTACCAGTTCGGCTTGTATCCGCGCATAAGCGCTACGCAGAGCTTGGTAGGGCAACAGATAAATCAAGACAGCACCCACTACCAATCCGGCAACTATCCCAATGATTAAATAGACGATGTCTGCCATAATTCTAATTCCGCTTTTGCTTTATCAACTTCCACCCAAATCATTCAGCATCTGAATGAACAATCGGTCTTCTTAACGCAATCCATACGCCACGATCGCTGCTCCAACGCCCACCGCTGCTGCGCAACCCGCCGCCCAGTAAATACGTCGTCCCAGATCGCGCCGCGCGTCTGCCCAGAGTTGATGAGCTGCTTGCTCCATCGCCGCGGTAACGCTTTCTGCCTGAGAACTGGTCACCGGCGCTTCTCCGGGCATCGGTAGCGATGCTGAGCGGGCCGCCTCGATCGCTACTGCCCGGGCCGCATCGACCGCGGCGTCGTGAGCGGTCGAAGCCGCCTTACGAACTGCTTCGGCAAACCGGGTGCTTAATTGTCGCACCAATCGCTCAGACAGTTCATGCAATTGGCTCGTGCAGACCTGCCCCGCTATATCGCGCGCGATATCTTCAAGTCCGGCGCGTTCCTGGGTCTGGAACGCCGCCAAGCGCTGCTCTAGCAAAGGAGCGAGCTGTGCTTTAATCGCGTCTTCAGTCAATGGCGGCGGGGTAGCGGATGCCTGGCCAGTCGGTTGCCATGCCGCCATCTGCTCCTGGCAAATTCGCTCAGCCACCTGACCGCAGGTTTTCGCCTGGCCGGCATCCATTTCCTGCCGCAATTTGGCGATGACATCGTTGAGCAACGGCAACACCTGGGACTCGATGGCGTCGTAAATCACCGATTCCGCCTTGTCGACGACGATTTTCTCCACCCACTCAACCGACACGGCTCCACCACCCTCTTCAGGTGTGGGCGCGGTAATCGGCGCCTGCGCGGCATCCAGCGCCTGATGCATTCGCTCGAGAAGCACACTCAGCATTTCCGGCATGGCCGGCTTGGTCAGTACGTCAATAGCGCCCGCTGCTCTCGCCTCTTGCAGATAGGTAGGCTCATCCCGAGAGGTGTACATCGCGACCGGAATCGCGGCGATCGCTGGATTTTCCTTGATCTGCCGCACGGCGGTTAAACCATCCATGCCGGGCATGGTGTGATCCATGAAAATCGCATCCGGTTGCCGGTCGCGCAGATAGTTCAGGGCCTCCTCGGCAGATTCCGCGGTATCCACGGTCATGCCAAAGCCTTGCAACATCTTGCGCAGCATTAGTCGTGCAGACTTGGAATCATCTACTACAAGGACGTGTCGGACTGGCATGGATCCTCCAGGTTTTCCGGGCCGGATTTTATTTCAGACAGATTAGCAGGATTCATGGGCGGAAAGAGCGTTTGTCACGGATAACAGCAGATGACGGCGCGTCGCGATGCTACGAATATAGCGAAAGTCAGGATGATTCACCCAATTCTTTCCAGTCACTCCAGATAACTCAGCGCAAAAGCTGTCATTTCGTCCAGCAGTTTTTGCACTGCCGCGTTGGCGGCCTGCGCTCCACCGTATGCATCCTCGCTGGGCGAGGGTTCTACCGCCTCGAAGATCCTCGTACCTAGCACATGACCGCTCTTCATATCCATCACCTTGATGCGCGTCGTCAAGCGCACCCGGCTGGGCGGGATCATGAATTCTTGTTGCAGGCGGATTAGATCTACATCCACTCGCAGGTCGGCCAGCACTGGCGACGGTGGCGACACCACCGCTTTGAACGCGCCCGTGGCCTCGAAAGCACGAACCAAAAGCGGCGACAGCATCTTCGCCGGCGTGTCGCTCCAGACACTGTTATTGTAGTAATCCAGCTTAGGCGGTTCCCGGGTGTAAGCGATGCGCTGCGAATCAAAACCTGGCGCTTCCTTGGAAACGGTCACTAACAGGATTTTGCCACTGGGGCGTTGCGCCAGCGTTGACGTGAAAGCTCTGCTCCCTCCGAGTAAATAAGCCTGCGGCGGCGGTGAATTATCCTGTGGCAACGTACAGCCGGCCCCTATCGCCAGCGCGAACAGCAACATGACTCTCCATCCGTGAGTCATTATTCTATGTCGGATCCCTTCAAGCACTTCCTTTTCTCCTCAATTCAAATAGATAGCATCTGGCCGCAATTCTCTCTAACCCTCTCTTGCCAAAGGGGGGGACTGAATGGTTACCGCCGCCGGCAGACAAGCAGTCTTTCACCTGACGCCTGGAGCCTGAAATTTGGGGGCTGAAACCTGATTATCTTCTCCCGGCCCAGGCCGGCCTTGCGGGTGACCCAGCAATAGGGCGCGAGGATTTTCTTCCAGCATCTTGGCCAATCGGTGCAACACGATCATCAGCTCATTCGCCTGCACCAATAAGGTATCCAGTTCAGGCACGGTATTCTGACTCAATCGCTGTAATTCCTGGCGACCATCCACAGCCAGCTTGGTGAAAGACTGACTTGTTTTTGTAACATTATTCGCGGCATTGCGCACCGACTGGGCGCTGGCCTGGACCTCGCGCAGGGTCGCCTGGAATTGAGTAGTCAGCTCATCCGCGCTTTCCAGAGCCGTCGCCAGCTGGTCCAACGCCCGACCGAGGCGTTCAGAACGCTGGGCCAGGGTATTGGTGAACGTTTCGACATTTTCCAACGTTTGGCGCAGGCTGTCCGAACGATTGGCCATTGCGCCGGTGATAGCGCTCAAGTGCTGTAAAATCTCGGTCAGCGCCGTCTGATTTTCATTGTTCAGCAACCGTTCCAACCGCTTCGATAGATTATCGAAGTTATTGATGAGGCTGTTAAATCCATCATCCAGGCGCGTCACCAGCGACGGACCGGCCTGGATGACCGGCAAATCCTGATCCGGCTTCTTCTCCAACGGCAGGGACTGACCGCCGCCGCTGAGTTCCACCGAGGCCACACCGGTTAGACCCCGGGTGGACAAAGTAGCAATCGTGTCACGACGAATCGGCGTGTTGCGTTCAATACCTAGCACCACATCGACCCGGTCGGGATTGTTGGGGTCCAATCGGATTGATTCCACTTGCCCGACATCGACGCCGCGATAACGCACCGTCGCCTTAAGGTTCAGACCCGCTACCGATTCATGGAAGTAAACCCGATAAGGATCATAGAGTTTTGTCTCATCACCCAAGGTCAACCAGAACACCACGCTTAACAGTGCTGAACCGAGGATAATGACGAACAGCCCGACCAGGGCGTAATTGACATTACTTTGCAAGCGCCTGCTCCCGCGCCGCGCGGCCACGCGGCCCTTCGAAATAAGCTCGAATGAGCGGATGGTCGGCCATTGTCAACTCCTGCATCGGCGCATAGCCAATCACCCGCTTTTCGCCGAGAAACGCAACCCGGTCCGTTGCCTGCCAGAGCGTATCCAGATCGTGGGTCACCATCACCACAGTCAAACCCAGTGATTCTTTGAGCTGCACCACCAACTGATCGAAAGCGCCCGCACTGACCGGGTCCAGACCGGCGGTGGGTTCATCCAGGAATAGCAACGCTGGATCAAGCGCCAGCGCTCGCGCCAGCGCTGCCCGTTTCAACATGCCGCCACTCAATTCGCGTGGCAGTTTATTGCCGGTGTCAACCGGCAAGCCGGCCAGCACGATTTTGAGATCAGCAATTTCCGCAATCAACGGGGCGGGCAGCTGGGTGTGCTCACGTAGCGACACGGCCACATTTTCCCGCACGGTCAGCGAACTGAACAGCGCGCCTTGCTGAAACAACATGCCGAATCGGCGACGCAATTGAAACGCTGCACTGTCGCTAATGCCAATCACTTCCTGACCCAACAGCTTAATGGAACCTGCCGTCGGTTTCAGCAACATGATAATCGCTCGCAACAATGTGGTTTTCCCGGAGCCGCTGCCGCCGACCAAGGCGATAATCTCGCCTCGATGAACGTCAAAATCCAGGTTATCGTGAATGATCTCAGCACCAAATTGAGTGCGCAGACCGCGCACCGCGATCACCGGAGATTCAGCAGCGACGGTCGCACTCACAGGCCAACCCCGCCCAGCAGGATTGAGAATAGCGCATCGGCGGCGATAACCAGAAAGATCGATTGCACCACGCTCACTGTGGTCTGCCGTCCCACGCTGTCGGCGCCGCCGCGCACCTGAAAACCTTGATAACACCCCACCAACGCAATGATGGCGGCGAACACCGGCGCTTTACCCACGCCCAGCAGAAAAGAGGTCAGCGTGACCACTTTTGGAAATCGATCCAGAAAATCCTGGAAATTGACATCCAGCATCACCTGCGCGATGAACATGCCGCCAAACACGCTCAACGCATCGGCGAACACGGTCAACAAGGGCAGGGCAATGGTCAACGCCAGCAATTTGGGCAGCACCAGCAAATCCATCGGCGGAATACCGATAGTGCGCAACGCATCCACTTCCTCGGTCACTTGCATGGTGCCAATCTGAGCCGTGTAGGACGACCCGGTGCGTCCAGCGACGATGATTGCGGTGATCAACGGCGCCAGTTCGCGCAGCATGGTCAGCGACACCAGTTCGACGATAAAGATATTGGCGCCATAGAACTTGAGTTGCTGGCCGCCCTGATAAGCGATGACGACGCCAATCATGAATGAGAGCAACGCAATGATCGGCAGGGCGTTAACGCCAGCGGTTTCGAGATTGGCGAACAGCGCCCGCCAGCGAAACCGGCGGGGTTGCAAGGTCAACCGCCCCAATGCGGTCGCCGCCTCGCCCACGAAGACCAGGAAGGCAAAGCCTCTGTGCAAAGAGTGTACGGCTTGTCGGCCCAGTTGCTCCAAAACAGTGGTTCGTTGCTCGGGCGCTGCAACGCTCCCGTCCGCTATCAGACGCTTGCAGACCAGGTCGAGCAGGGCCTGATGCTTCTCGCGAAGTCCGGTCAGCCGGACGCCATGCCCACTCCGTTCCAACTCAGCGATCAGCTTGCGCAATTGCAACGCGCCGATGGTATCCAGTGCGTGAATCATAGAGCCATCCAGTTGCAATGCGCCGGGTGGCCATTGAACGCTGCGTAGCCGCTGGTCCAAATCGATAATGCCATCCAGCGTCCATGCGCCCTCGCAACGCCACCCCTCGGAGCTAGCGCGAACCATGGCAGGATCAGAAAGCGATGGAGGCAGTAGAAGAGCCACGGTCTTTACCAGTCTCTAGCGTGGATTCAAGCGCCGCCAGGAGGCGGGATCCTGTTGATTACCCGCTTTTTCCCAGATGCCGCGCCGCGCTCGTTTCGCTTCAGCTTGCGCCTGCCGGTAGACCGGGGAATTATTGTATTGCTCGTACATGACGGCCTGTCCCTGCCGAACCAGCTCCAAACCCACATCGCGCTCGCCCGCGAACACCTGCGCAACCGTCCGGCCATAGCGATCCTGATCCATAACGCGCAATCGCACCGGATCATGACCGGTCAACAACTGTTTCAGCGACTGCTTCGCGCCATCGCCCCACGGTTTTTGACCCATTTCCGGCGCGTCGATGCCGAACATTCGCACTTTGACCTGGCCGGCTGGACAACTGGCTGTCAGGGTATCGCCGTCATAGATGGTTTTGACCGTGCAGGTCAATTCCGCGCCTTTGGGAATCGCGGAAGGCGGCGCTTTGGGTTCATGCAGAAAATAACTGATCCCGATGATGGCGACGACCAGTCCGCCGATCAACCACGGCGAACGGTTCCGGCGGCGACGGGCGCGGCTCAGTTCACTGCGCAACTGGCTGCGCAATAGTTTTAAAAGTTCTTGTTTCAATTTTTAATTTCTAATCGCAATGCCTGGGCGTGCCAAGCCAGATGCTCGCCGATGAAGGTGCTGATGAAATGATAGCTGTGATCGTAGCCTTCTTGCACCCGCAGCGTCAGGGGAAAATGCCGAGCGGCGCAAATTCGTTCCAGCGACATCGGGTGCAGTTGTTCGGTTAAGAATTCATCGGCAGTCCCTTGATCGATCAGCAGGGGTATGGCCGCCGCGCCTTCTTCGATCAAGCGGACCGCATCGTAAGCCGCCCAGGTCCCGCGGTTATTCCCCAGATAGGCTTTGAAACAGCCTTGCCCCCAACCGCTGGCCATCGGATGACAGATCGGCGCGAAAGCGGAAACGGAGCGATAAAGTCCAGGCTCCCTCAGCGCGCAAATCAGCGCGCCATGTCCGCCCATCGAGTGACCGGTGATCGAACGCAGACCGGGAATCAGTGGTAATTTCGTTTCAACCAGAGCCGGTAGTTCACGGGTCACGTAGTCATACATTTGGTAATGTTGCGACCAGGGCGTCTGGGTGGCGTTGACGTAGAAACCGGCGCCCTGACCCAGATCGTAGCGGTCTGCGTCCGGTACGTCCGCGCCTCGGGGACTGGTGTCGGGAATGATCAGCGCTAATCCCAATTCCGCAGCGTAGCGCTGCGCGCCGGCTTTCACTCGGAAGTTATCGTCGGTGCAGGTCAGGCCCGAAAGCCAGTAAACGGCTGGGACTTTTTCGGTTCGCGCCTGGGGCGGCAGGTAAACGGAGAAGGTCATCGGGCAATGACACGTTGTGGAATCGTGCCGGTAACGATTCAGCCAGCCATCAAATTCTTTAATTGCCTCAATATGTTCCACGCAATCATCCCTTGGTTCTGTGGTAAGTGGGGCCGGGTTTTCTCAACCCGAATATTCCCCCCCTTTACCAAAGGGGGGAGACGAACGCTTATGTTTTATTATCGCGCCAAGCTGGCTAACCGTCACCCGGAAATGCGCTCAATCCCCCCTTTAACAAAGGAGGGTGAGGGGGGATTTTGGCCTCGTCACCCGTGCGGAATCCCCCCCGACCCCCCTTTTCCAAAGGGGGGAGGCAGATGTTTGCGATTTGGAACACGCAACGCAATGTTCAACGCAAGAAGGAAGACCGCTCGCGATTCAGCGCCAGCAAGCGGCGCAGGATTTCATCGTCGCGCAAATCCGTTGGCCAGCCATAGGCCGCAGCGACGGCTTCATCGAGAACCCGGTGCGCGTGATCCAGCCAAGCAGGGCGTTGATTGTAGAGATGGGTCAGGGTGCGTTTTTTGAGTTCAGTCGCATGTTCCAGCTTGGGAACGATGCAGTCGGGATAGCCGGGGACGACCTCGGGAACGCGATCAACCCACTCTGGAGGATTCAGCCAGTTCTCGCGCAGTTCGTTCAACGTGCGGGCTGCATCCGCAATAGCCTGAGCGCGTGGATCATCGGCGTAGGCACTAGCTGGGATGTTCGGGGTCAGGCCCGCCGGGAAGGGGAACGTCTCGAAGCAGGAACGCGCGTTGTAGGTTGGGCGGCCACCATCATCACCGTCGCCATGCCATGAACAGGTTCGCAAGCTCCAAAGTTCATGAATCCGCGAATGGAGAATGCCAAAGGTTGCGTCATCGTCGCGGGCGATAGCGTAAACTCGGCTATCCGGCAACACCACTGCACTCAACCAAACGAATAACCGATATTTTGCGACGCGAGGAGTTGCGATGTAGCGGGATAAGGGCTTTAACGCCTTGCGCATGTCGCCACCAGTCCGGCCTAATCGCCACCAATGCTTCTTGCGATTAGCATCCCGATTTTTATCCCGTTCAGGTTTGACATGCAATCGGACATATTCAAATGGCGCTTCATATAGTGCCGCTTCGTTTTCCGCCATATCGCCGCCAAAATCAATGATCCAGGTATCGGACAGACGACGGGTAATATCCATGCCATTCGCCCAAGGACGTACTACATCACGATTAGATCGGCCATTAGGATTCGGTAATGGCAACCATAGCCGCGCCAGATCGCCGGGAATATCGAATGCCCCAACTTTGACCGGGCCTTGGAAAGCAATATCAGTGTTTTCTGACAAGGGTTCAGCCTGAGTCAGATCAACGCTGTTGCCTGCGCTTCCCGTCAAATCCGCATAAATCTCGGCGACGGGTTGGCCGTTCAGAATCCCCCCGGCTTCGCCACCCCCCTTTTGCAAAGGGGGGTTAACTCCGGCATCGCTTCTCCCTTTGCAAACTCCGGCATCGCTTCTCCCTTTGCAAACTCCGGCATCGCTCCCCCCTTTGCAAAAGGGGGGTCGGGGGGGATTCCCAAACCCCACCAGCGACACCCGCACCGCTGCGCCTTCGTTGACCCATTCCAGATCAGACCAAGCATGGAATATCGTACTGGTCTTGCGAATCCGCTCCAGCACTTTGCGATTGGCCCCGCCCCGAATGGAATTAGTCGCCACCAGTCCAGCGCGTTGCGCCTGTCCGGCTTCAATCTGCGCCCGCGCCTTCTCAAACCAGTAGCAGACCAAATCAGCGCCGCCGGGAACTCGTCCCTGATAGAGCCAGCGCAACCCGCCCACATATTGATCGCCCAATTCAGCTAACTGCTTCTTATCGCCCAAAAACGGCGGATTGCCCACAATCGCGTCTGCGGCTGGCCATGTCGCTTCTCGATCTCCCTCCAACAACGCATCCCGACACTCAATCGAATTCAGCGGTTTCAGAATCGGCTGATCATTCAAGTTATAGCCATGACCCAGCATCCATTGAATCTCACCGATCCACACCGTCAGCCGCGCCAGTTCCGCCGCGTATGGATTGATCTCGATGCCCATGACCACCTCCGGGCCAACCGCTGGAAACCCGCGTTGCAGACCCAGGGTCTCGACCTCCAGCATGACCTGATGCTCAATATCCTTGAGGGCGCGCAAGGCCAGATAAAGAAAGTTGCCGGAACCACACGCCGGATCAAGCACGCGGAAGGTGCGCAACCGCTCCAGAAAACCGTGTAATGCCTGCTCCGCTTGCGCTCGCTTCGATCTCCTGGCGCTCAATAACCGCTCGATCTCCGCCTTGACCGTCGCCCATTCCGCCAACAGCGGATCGCGGATCACCGGCTCGATCAAGCGGTGAATGGAAGCCGCATCGGTGTAGTGGGCGCCTAATTGCGAGCGCTTGTCCGGGTCCAAACCGCGCTCAAATAGCGTCCCGAAAATCGCCGGTTCAATCGCCGACCAATCCAGCGCAGCAGCGGAATGCAGGGTGTCCAAATCCGCTCGTTCCAGCGGCAGGCATTCGTTATCGTCGAACAATCCGCCGTTGAACCAGGCAATCCGTTCCAGGCCGAACCGCCCGCCTTGTTGCATCGCCCGAAACAGCGCACCGGCCAAATCAGGAAAATCCGCCGGCGACCGCCGCGCTTGCTCGACCAGTTTGCTGAACAGCCGATCCGGCAACAAGTCCATATCCTCGGCGAACAGGCAGAACAGCAACCGGGTCAGAAAATGGGCTACCGGCTGCGGCGCATGGCCGCGCTGGTTCAGGGTTTGAGCCAGCGCGCCCAACAACGAGGCTGCATCCTTGGTGACGCCCTCACGGGTTCGGGCCGGACGCAACCGCCCCGGCTCCAGAAACGCCCATCTCAGCTTTTGCAACTGATCGGGGTGTGCCAGATCATCCAGGGTCAGCCGATGTACGATATTTACCGCATTGGTAAAATTCGTATGAATCTCAATCGCCTCCATATCTGAGACGATTAGCAGCGGCGGATTTTCCAGGGCCAGGGCGTACTGCTGCAACTGCCGCAGCGCTACCTTCAAGTCTTTATGCTTGCCCTTGTATTCCCAGGCGAAGCAATGCCGCCGCCACACATCGGCCCAACCGTCGCCGCCACCGGTTTTCTTCGCGCCCTTCTCGAAGGCGAACCACTCGCCGCGCGGATCTTCCTCCAGCGGCGGTTTCAGGCCCAACACGCGACAGAGCGCAATAAAATGACTTTGCGCGCCACTCCGTTCAGTGAGCGTGCTATCGCGGCACAGTTGAATGAATGCAGCGATAGCCGCAGGCGTCGTCATTGCTCACCACGGTTAGAACACAATCACCGAACGGATGCTTTTACCTTCATGCATCAGGTCAAACGCCGTGTTGATCTGCTCCAGTGGGAAGATATGGGTCACCATGCGATCCAGTTCAATTTTGCCCTGGAGATAATTCTCCACATAGCCAGGTAACTGGCTGCGTCCCTTGACTCCGCCAAAAGCCGTGCCCTTCCAGGTGCGTCCAGTGACCAGTTGAAAGGGTCGAGTGCGGATTTCCTGACCCGCGCCAGCGACACCGATGATGGTGGAGACGCCCCAACCCATGTGGCAACACTCCAAAGCCTGACGCATCACCTCGACATTACCGATACATTCAAACGAATAATCGACCCCACCGTTCGTCATCTCCTTGATGGCGTCGACCACATTGCCGCTGATCTGGGTTGGATTGAGCGTATCGGTCGCGCCCAGCGCCGTGGCGATGGCGAATTTATCCGGGTTGGTGTCAACCGCAATGATCCGCCCGGCCTGCGCCATGACTGCGCCCTGAATCACTGACAAACCGATGCCGCCCAAGCCGAAAACGGCGACCGTGGAACCTGGCTCCACCTTGGCGGTATTCAGCACCGCGCCAATGCCAGTGGTGACGCCGCAACCGAGCAGACAGACTTTGTCCAACGGCGCTGCCGGGTTGATTTTGGCGAGAGCGATTTCCGGAACCACCGTATATTCCGCGAAGGTCGAGCAGCCCATGTAATGAAACAATGGCGTCCCCCGGCAGGAAAAGCGGCGGGTGTGATCGGGCATGTAGCCGGTCCACACTGTGGCGGCAATCGACTGACACAGATTCGTCTTGGAGGAGCGGCAATACTCGCACTCGCCGCATTCCGGAATATACAGCGGAATGACATGATCGCCCGGTTTCAAGTGCTTGACGCCGGGACCGCATTCCACCACTTCACAGCCGCCCTCGTGACCCAGGATGCAGGGGAACGCGCCTTCTGGATCATCCCCGGACAGGGTGAAGGCATCGGTATGGCAGACGCCGGTTGCAATGACTTTCAACAGAACTTCGCCTTCCTTCGGCCCTGCTACATCTACTTCTTCAATGACCAGCGGTTTTTGGGGTTCCCAGGCGACAGCGGCGCGTGCTTTCATATCAGTACCTCTCTGAAGGATCGAATCAGTTCAGCATAGCGGGTTTTTCCGATGAATCGTACTGCCCCACCTGCGTCGTTTAGCCAACCCGAACCAGCACCGCCATGGACTCGACATGCGCAGTATGCGGAAACATATCGAGGACACCAGCGCTGTCCAGGCGATAACCGAAACGGTGAACCAGTTCGCCGACATCGCGGGCCAGGGTTGCCGGATGGCAGGAGACATAAACCACGCGCCGCGCGCCCAATGCAGCGATACGCGGCATCATCTCCAAAGCGCCGGAACGAGGCGGATCGAGCAGCACCCGGTCATAGCCACCCTGCGTCCACGGTTGACCGGTCAAATCACCGGCTAGATCAGCAGCATGAAATTCAACATTCGCCAACCTGTTGCGTAGCGCATTGCGCCGCGCCCATTCGACCAGGCTGGCGTCACCCTCCACGCCAACCACTTTCCCGGCCCGCCGCGCCAGCGTCAGAGTGAAATTGCCCAGCCCGCAGAACAGATCCAGCACCCGGCTGGTCGGTTCCAGTTCCAGTAATTTGCAGGCTCGCGCGACCAGTTGCCGGTTGATAGCGGCATTGACTTGAATGAAATGCCAGGGTTGAAATTCCAGGTCGAGATCGAAGTCGGGCAAGCGATAACCAAGTTCTGGCCGCACGGGCCATAAAGGTTGCACACTATCCGGGCCACCGGGTTGCAGATACAGCGCCAGCCCATGCCGCTCGCCAAATTCGCGGAGCCGTTCTTGATCCGCCTCACTGGGCGATGTCAGCACCCGGAAATTCAGACCCATGACCTCATCCCCACCCGCGACCTCGATTTGCGGCAACCGGTCGCGAATGGATAGCTCACCAATCAGCGTCGCTAATGCCTCCAGTAACCCGCCGACCCGCTCGTCCAGCACCTCGCAACGTTGTAAATCGGCGATATAGGGGCTACGTCGTTCGCGGAAACCGACCAATACCCGGCCCTTTTTGGCTACATATTTGACCCCAAGCCGTGCCCGCCGCCGGTAGCCCCAGAGGGGACCGGTCATCGGCTCCAGGACTTGCCCGGGTTCAACCTTGCCGATATGGGTCAGACTGTCCAGTAGCCAGCACTGCTTGATCGCCAATTGACTGTCCGCTTGCAGATGTTGCAGCGCGCAGCCCCCGCAAATACCATAATGAGCGCAGCGTGGCTCTACTCGCTCTGGTGCGGCTTGCAACACCTCAATAATGCGCGCCTCATCCCGGCGACTGCGCCGACTGGTGTACACGCAACGAACTTCTTCCCCCGGCAATGCGCCCTCGACAAAGATCGTCTTACCATCGCGTCGAGCAACGCCCTTGCCTTCATGGGTCAAATTTTCGATGTAGCCGGTAAAAGGTTCCGCAACTAACTTGTTTTTATTCACAGGACACCAAAATCAGCCTTAAAGGCTTTTGTTATTTGTTTTCCTCCAACGAGGAGTATGATCAAATAGCTGGAAGAATTATTTATTAGAAATAAAGCGATATTAGTTTCCGATAAAGAGGAGCATATATAGAATTGAACTATTGCTTCCAAATGTAACAATGTATATATAATATTTAAATATTTTTCTTATTTTTTCACGCTCAAATTGATCATCAAGTAATGCGCCTGCCATAAAAGATAAAACAATATATAAACCAAAAAAAAGATCAAAGTCACGAGATGGACCGAGCTTAGGTATCATAAAGATAAAATAATAAATCTGCCAAAATAATAATCCATAAAATAAAAAGTTTATGTTTTTCAATATATTTTTCCAATCAACTATGCTCAAGCACTCCATGACTTTTAATGGCGACAGAGCCAGGATAACCAAAGGGGTGATCCATCCAGCGCCAAAAAACAACATATAGAATAAATCCATAAAATGTTGAAGTGATAAGGCGTATGAAATAGAAAAAAAAGGCGAAAGGGATGAGCTGGATTTTCCCTGATAGGGTGGCCAAAACGTATTTTTTTCACCAAGATTTAAATCGCTATATAGATGCTTTATATAATCAATGATATCTGCCGGCCATAAAACTATTAATCCGATAAAATAAAATAACATTGATAAAAAAAACGCAATATAGCGATTTTTAGGATGATCGATCCAATACTTAAAAAGCAAAATTAATCCCAAAGGCGCAAAACCAATATACATAACAGGAAGAATTGCTGCTATGATTGGTATGGCCAAATTTTCTGGAGTCTTTCTGCTTGCTATCAAGGAAACAGAGAGAAGATATAACCCAACAATGAATGGATAATACTCATCATATCCAGATGAAAATAATAGCCATATCGGGCTAAAAATTGGAAATGTTATCGAAAATTTTTCGTGGTTTTTATAAATAAATAATATGCTTGTTAAGGCCATCAAAGTAGCGCCAAAAAATTTGATAAAATTTATGGCTGAAATTTTAAATACTTCCTGAAAATTATTGTATATAACTATTAATAATTTAGTTCCTCCAAGCCATCTTGAAAAAGGGTTGCCGCTATCAATAACCATTGGAAGATAGCCGACATCGCCGTATGTTTTAAATAAAAATAACTTAAAAATAATATTAATCAATACCATAAAAAAGAAAACAGCTATTAATCCATATAATAAAATCATTGAATCATTTTTTATAATAGATTTATTTAAATAAAAAACTATTAATATAGCTAGAATAAATAAAATTGATAAAATAAAATTATTATTATAAATAATAGAAAGTTCCCTTTCTATACCAATCATATTCCGTATAAAATCGGCAATCAAGAAAGAGATCAAAATTGAAATAAGAAAAGCAGATAAACCTATCAAGTAATGTAATAAGTCTATCTTGTAGCCTGTCCAATTGTGAGCAAAATATTTCATTAATTATACGTTACAATCAGCATTCTTGCCCAGGCTGTAGAGATCGCTCTCCCCGGACAGAAAAGAATGACGTGAAACACAGAATGGCTCAAAGCGATAAGAAAACGACGACATCCCTAGAAATCAACCCTCCATCAATCGACCTTGCTCCAGACGCACACGGCGTTGGGTAATGCGAGTGAGGAAATCTTCATCGTGAGAAATCACGATCATGGCTTGAGGCAAGCCATCAAGGATCTGGATCAATCGCTCACGTGTCTCCGCGTCTAGCGCATTGGTCGGTTCATCGAGCAGCAATACTTCGGGGTTCATGGCGAGTACGGTCGCCAGCGCCACCAGACGCCGTTGTCCTCCCGATAATTTGTGGGTAACACGGTTCTCGAAACCCTCCAGACCCAGGCTGGCCAAGGTGCGTTGGACAATCATCCGGGTTTCCGCCCAGCTCTTGCCCAGATTGAGCGGCCCAAAGGCTATATCCTCGGTCACGGTCGGGCAAAACAATTGGTCGTCGGAGTCCTGGAACAGCAAGCCCGCTCGGGGTCTTACCTCCACAAAGTCCTTTTCATGAATACGCGGGCGTCCAAAGGCCTCCACCTGACCGGCCTGCGCTTTCAACAGCCCCACCATCAAATGCAACAACGTCGTCTTGCCAACGCCATTCGCACCGGTGAGCGCTACTCGATCACCGGTGCGCAGGGTGAAATGAGCGCCCGACAATACCGGTTGTCCAGAGTCGTAGGCGAAATGCAGGTCGGACAGCCGGAAAAGCGGCTCGCTCACGAATGCAGACACTCCAGGACGATCAGTGCGCAAACTGCTGCAACCGACAAGCCGGCAAACGCATAGTCGCGCTGACCCACGGGTTCTGCTTCCGTCATTGGGTAAAAATGCCCCTGGAAACCGCGACAACGCATGGCGGCCAGAATGCGTTCAGCGCGTTCAATACCGCGCACCAAGAGCATTCCGAAAAGATAACCGACGCTACGCCAGGTGTGTAGATCGCAGCGCAGACGAAATCCGCGCGCTTTCATCGCCGTGCGCAGGCGGCGATATTCACGGTACAGCACTTCGATATAGCGCACGGTAAACAGGAATAAATGTACGAACTTGCCGGGCAATCGCAACCGCGCCATGGCGTGACCCAACTCCACCGACCCTAGCGACCCCAGCAAGGCCAGGATTATTAATACCACGGCGTTAGCTTTCAAAAGGATTTCAACAGCCCGCAACACGCCTTCATAGCTGGCGGTCATGCCATTCATTGAGAAAACCGTCTCGCCTGGTACAGTGAACGGCAGGAAGAACAGAACGAACAGCATAAAGCCATCCAACGCCGCCAGGCGTCGCAGAGTCGGCGCTCGTTCCAACCGCGCTGCCAGAGCAGCGCATCCCGCTAGAGCTAGGGCTGTCAATAACGCGGGGATTTGCGTCAAGCCGACCACGATCAGAGCGAACAGGCCGCAAGCCGCCAGACGCAAGCGCGCATCGACCGTTTTCAACAGGGGTTCACTGGCGCGAAATCCCTCTCGATCTCCTTTTTTCAAAGGAAGGTAAATAGTTATGCTGGCGTGTGGGTGGCTCACCTTGGCCAGTGAGTGCATCGCGCTACTGGATGCAGAGGTATTCATGAGGGATTTCTCCCGGCTACAGTCGAGGGCGATGCATCCCTCTGCCGTCGGCGTTCGGCTAGGCCAAAAGCCAGGCCGCCAAGGCCGAGGATGTAACCGATGCCGCCCAGTACGTCATGCCACCAGATCTTTTCCTGATAGGCGTCGATCTGCTCACGCAAGGGACGGATCTGCCGGGCGATGCTTTGGTCGATAAAAATGCGCCAGTCGGTGTTCGAGGCGGGTACTGCCGGCGAAACCGCCGCGATGGACGATGGGTTACTCGCCTGGCTTACTTGCGGGAGAGGCGTTGAGGATGAGAGCGGAAGACGCTCGCGCCCCTCGCCCTGCGAGAGAGGGATTGGAGGCGAGGGGGATAGACTATCTGGCAACTCCTCAGCCCTGATTGTGTAAGTAGCGACATGGCCATCACCGCCGCCTACCGTGATGTGATGGTCGACCCGGCGCTTCGCCTCAATCTGAAAGTGACCTTCATCGTCCGTAGCAGTGGCAGCGAGCACCTTACCGTCGGCATCGGTTACGGTGACCTTGACCTGACGAGGCCGCCCACCGGGAATGAAATAGGCGTAACCCACCAAGCGGGTCCCCTCGGCGGTGGCAAAGACTTTCAGCTTGTGGCTCCAGGCCGGTGCAGCGACGACTGACAAGCTCAGAGCGAGCAAGACCGGAACAAGAAGTCGATCACTCATGGGTATTCTTCCTTCATGCCGGTGAAATTGAGAAACTCAGGTTTAACTCGCAGCAGCAGATCAATGACGGCAGCACTGAAAATGGATTCGATCACCGCCACCGGAATATGAGTAAAAATAATCAGCTTGGCGGCGGCGACGAACTCCTGACCGGACAGAGCAAGCGCCAGCGCCACCAGCAGGGCCGTCAGCATGACCCCGATGTTTCCCGCTAGACCCGCAGCTATTATTGTCCGGCGACGGTTGCCGGAACGAAACAGGGCGACAAACAGAGCGCGGCAGAGCACCGCAGGCAAGGCCATGTTCATCGCATTGACACCCAACACTACCAGGCCGCCGAAGCCGAACAGCACCGCCTGCAGCAAGAGCGCCACCAGAATCGCAGGAAAAGCCGCCCAACCTAGCAAAACGCCAGCCAGGCCATTCAGCATGAGATGCACGGACGATGGTCCAACTGGGAAATGCACGAGCGCCGCGACGAAGAGCACCGCTGACAGTAAAGCCACTTGAGGGATACGCTCGGCCTCCAGCTGCCGAAGTCCGTAGGCACAACCAACCAGGGATAGGGCGGCTCCCGCTACAAGTACCGGGGCGGACAGCACGCCATCAGGAATATGCGCCATGCAGTTCTCCGAAGCCAAGGCGGAAGGATCAGCTTCCTACGTTATTTCATATCGACGGTCTTGACCCAGAGGGTCCCGCCTAATTCAGCATCGGCGGGTTGGCCATCCGGTCCCTTGATCTTGCTATCGACAAGAACATTGAAGCCCCACCAGCCGGCTTTCGGCATAACGTAAGCGAATACCCCATTGGCGTCGGTTTTAACCTCTTGGGTAATAAAAGGATCGGCGGGCGCTTTGACTGAACCGTCGTTAACCCATTCAATCTCCACACGCGCAAACGGCAGCGGCTGGCCGTCCTTGCGCGCCAGCCCTCGAAAAACGCTACCCGTCCACAGCCCGTAGGGACGGGTCAGCGGTTCGATCTCCACCGATAATCCCACCCGGCCGTCCCAGCCCGCGCCTGCGCTGAAATCCACCACTACTTTGGTATAGTGAACGAGAAAAACCTTCTCGGCAGACTCCCAATAAGGGGCGGGTTCAAGATAAAACACATAGTCGCCCGGTTTTTTGATGGGGTAGGCTGCTGTGAACGCCTGTTTGCCGTCGATCTTCACAGGAGTCAGGGATGCGGTAAGATCAATCTTTTCGCCATCGACCAATACGCCGAACTGGGCCGGTTGGCCCATGTCCATGACCGGCCCCCCTTCCATCGGGTGGGTAAACGCCGCCGTGAGCTTAACCGTGCGGTCGCCGGTTTCGGGGACCATATCGGTGGTAGGCAGCAATTCCTGAAAATGGGCCTGGACGATGCCCGGCGCAGCCAGCGCGACGATCAGGGCAAGCGGCGAGAGCCTGAACAGAGCGAACATTAAGCCTCCAAACCAACAGTATGATGATTTTCTTATTCTTCATACCAAATACCAAAAAAACTGCTTTGTCAACTCACCTCGCAAATCATTTTCCTCATTACCCGGCAAAAGGCGGAAGCTGCATGGAACGTGTGACCATATCCCTGGATGACAAGCTGCTGGAAGCGTTCGACGCTTATATCAAACGCAAAGGCTACGAGAACCGTTCCGAGGCGATCCGCGATCTGGTGCGGCAACGCCTGGAGCAAGACCGATTAGAGGAGAATCAGGCCGAACACACCGTTGCCTGCCTTGCCTATGTTTACAACCATCACCAACGTGAATTGGCCCGCCGACTGACTCAGACTCAGCACGCTCACCACCACCTCATGCTGTCGACTCTGCATGTCCATCTCGACCACGAAAATTGTCTGGAAGTCGTGGTCTTACAGGGGAACACCACTGATGTTCGCCATGTTGCCGAAGCGACCATCGCCGAGACAGGGGTGCGTCATGGGAATCTTCACCTCGTACCCGTCGAAAAAGTCACGAATCATCGGGGTCACGAGCATATCCATCCCACAACCTGATGTCGTTTCGAAGTCGATGCCAATAGAGTTCAGCCAAATTTCAGTTTGCGCTTGCAAAATAACAGTGTTATGCCATGATTATCGATATCGGACTCTTTTAGTCACAATTCCAAGGGGTAATAATGATGAATAAGAAATTACTGGGCATCGGTCTAGCAAGTAGCCTTATCAGCCTGGTTTTTTTGACAGTGGCCAGCGCCGCAGATCCAAAACCGAAAGACGTTGCTGAATACCGGCAGTCGGTCTATACGATTATCGGTTGGAACTTCAAACCCATTGGCGCCATGGTCAAAGGCGAGATTCCTTTCGACGCGGCGGCGGTTGCTCGCCACGCGCAATATGTGGAATTGATGAGCAAGGCGGCGCTAGAGGGTTTCGCCAAAGGCTCCGGGCCGGATGCGGTGAAGGGTACCGAAGCCAAACCGGAAATCTGGACCAATTGGGACAAATTTGAATCCGCCATGAATGATTTTCAACAGGAATCCGCCAAATTGGCTGAGGTCGCCAAGGGTGGAGACGAATCCGCCATCAAGGCGCAGTTCGGCAAGACGGCTGAAACCTGCAAGGCGTGTCACAAGGAATTCCGCAAGGATTAAATGCTACTTCAACTTCTCTCTCGTTAGCGAGAGAAAGGTTGAAGTGAGGACTTTCAGCGCACGAGCAGCCAAACGGCGAGCGCCGCAACCGCCAACGCCGCCAGCCCTAGCCAGGGATTCGCCATGCGCGGCGCACGATCAATCTGTTCCGGCGGCAGATGTTTTCGACCGCTAAGCATGGGATGGATCAGATTTTCCCGCTTGACCAGCAGATAAAAGAAAACCGCCGAGAGATGAACGGCGATCATCGCGAGCAGCAGGTTGAAGTTGAACTTGTGGAGAGTCGTTAGCCAATCGCTGGTATCCTTCGACACCCAGGCGTACAGCGGTCCTTCGGTCATGATGTCGTCGTTGGCGAACAAGCCTGTCCCTGCCTGGATCAGCAGCAGAATCAGCAGCGCCAGGATTGACCAGCCGCCCATAGGATTATGGCCGAGATAGTGGGGCGTTTCCCCACGCATCAGCGCCTTGGCGTAAAGCAGAGCCGCGCCGGGACCCCGCACAAAGTCGCTGAACAGGACGGTCTCGCTGCCCACGAATCCCCAGATCAGGCGAAATAACACCAGCGTGAGTACGGCGTAGCCCCCCCAGACGTGATAATCCATGGTGCTGCTTTGCTCAGCGGTCCACCACTGCGCGATTATCAACGCAACCAGAATCCAGTGAAACAATCGGGTTGGCAAATCCCAGACCCTGATGGCTTGTAGAGTTTCATCGTTTTTAATCACTTAAAAATCCTCAATCGGTAGAGTTGCGATGGAGTATATGAGCTTTATATATTGTTACTCTTGGAGAGAAAATAACAATCATTCGCAATTATTCAGTCGCCCACTTGACCTGGAATCCCGGCCTGGGTTAACTTGAGAACTATGAAACACCCACAATCCCATGAACGGTTCGAACTGCGACTGAGCGGCCCGGCCTCCTGAAAGGAGCGCCGGGGTTTGCTGTTGGCCGCTGATCTATTGAACTGCTCACGAGGATTAACCCTATGTTTGTTGGCCCCCGCCGATTCTGCACCAACCTCTTTTGCGCTCCCCGCGCTGATCATCCTGGCTTCACACGCGCCCTTTCTCTGGCTCTGCTGCGACTAAGTCGCGGTCGTCGGGCCTAGCGGCGGCCTGGCGGCTGTATCGCGCCGCATTGCTTTACAGAACCAATGGCCTGACCCTCTCGACCCAATCCATGCGCTGAGTGGGAGAGAGCACCAAATCCTGACCAAGAGAGAGGAATTGCTGATGAAGCACATTGACGCTATCCGAAAATACCGCCCCTTCCCGCCGGTCTGCTTGCCTGATCGACAATGGCCCTCGCGGATGCTCACTCAGGCGCCCGTCTGGTGCAGCGTGGATCTGCGCGATGGTAATCAGGCGCTGATCGAGCCAATGGGTACGGATCGCAAACGCCGTATGTTTGAATTGCTGACGCAAATCGGCTTTAAGGAAATCGAAGTAGGGTTTCCGGCAGCCTCGCAGACCGATTTCGATTTCGTGCGCTATCTGGCTGATCATCAATTAATTCCCGACGATGTGAGCATTCAGGTGCTCACGCAGTCGCGTGAACCGTTGATCCGCCGCAGCTTTGAAGCCTTGCGCGGGGTCAGGAAAGCCGTTGTGCATCTCTATAATTCCACGTCGCCAATTCAGCGGCAAGTGGTGTTTGGGTTGGACAAGGCGGGCATTATCGATATCGCTGTCACCGGCGCCCGGTTGATGCGGGAAATTGCGACGGAGCACCCCGATACCGAGTGGACTTTCGAGTACTCTCCGGAAAGTTTTAGTGCCACTGAACTCGACTTTGCATTGGAGGTGTGCGAAGCCGTGGTCGAAGTCTGGCAACCGACGCCGGAGCATAAAGTCATTTTCAATCTGCCGGCGACCGTGGAAATGGCGACCCCGAATGTTCATGCTGACCAGATCGAATGGTTTTGTCGTCATCTCAGTTGTCGTGGCTCGGTGTTGGTCAGCGTCCATCCTCATAACGATCGGGGCACCGCGGTCGCCGCCGCCGAATTGGCCTTGCTGGCTGGCGCTGACCGGGTTGAGGGTACGTTATTTGGCAACGGCGAGCGCACCGGTAACGTCGACATTGTGACCTTGGCGCTGAATCTGTTTACTCAGGGCGTGAATCCCGGTCTTGATCTTTCCGATATCAACGCCGTGGTGCGCACCGCCGAGTACTGCAATCAATTGCCCGTGCATCCCCGTCATCCGTATGCTGGTGAACTGGTCTTCACCGCGTTTTCCGGTTCGCATCAGGATGCGATCAAGAAAGGACTGCACGCCATCGCCGGGCAGGACATCTGGGATGTGCCTTATCTGCCGATCGATCCCGCCGATGTGGGACGCAGCTACGAGGCAGTGATCCGGGTCAACAGCCAGTCGGGTAAGGGCGGCATTGCCTATCTGTTGGAAAAGGATCACGGCTTGCGGATGCCGCGCCGCTTGCAGATCGAGTTCAGTCAAACCGTGCAGGCCATTGCCGATGCAACGGGCAAGGAATTGAGTTCGGCGGATATTTGGGCGGCGTTTCAGGTGGAATATCTGCAACCAGACGAACCTTTTCATTTCGTGGATTACCGCACCGCGCCGGACAGCCATGCCAACAGTACGCACAAGCTGACGGCAACGATTCGCGAACATGGGATAGAGCGATTGCTTTCCGGCAAGGGCAATGGTCCGATTGACGCCTTTATCGATGCGCTAAACCGGCATTTTGGCTTGAATGTTCGGGTGGTTGACTACCACGAACACGCCATCGGCGCAGGGGCCAACGCCACGGCGGTTTCCTATGTTGAAGTGCGCCTGAATGGCGATGCAATCTCGCTGTTTGGTGTCGGCATCGACAGCAATATTGTGACCGCCTCGCTGAACGCAGTGATCAGCGCAGTCAACCGGGCGCTGCGTCAGTCGGTGGATGAAGAAGAGGAAATGCCACGGGTTGTGGGATTGGATGGTTAGGAGCGTAGCCCGGATGGCGCGTAGCGAAATCCGGGAAAACCCTGACTCGGCCTGACATCGCAAATATTTCGTGATCTTGAGGTTGAATTGTGCATAGCTCATTCGTCAAAATTGGCTGAGAATCCATAAAAAATGAGTCGTCGCATGGCGACGTCCGCCAACCGTTGACTCACCTCTCCCCACCCGCAGCAGGAGATCGATCATGAGCGATGTTGATCCCATCATTGGCAATTGGTACCGCAATCAGGAAACGGGTAACGATTTCGAGGTTGTGGCCCTCGACGAGGATGCCCAAACGGTCGAAATCCAGTACTTTGACGGCGAACTGGAAGATCTGGATCTGGATGCCTGGTACGAACTGCCCATTGATCCCATTGAAGCGCCAGAAGACTGGTCGGGTCCCTTCGATGAAATGGAATCAGACGACCTGGGCTACGAGGAGGACGAATTCAGCGATGAGGACGACCTGCTCGCGGATCGGGATGAATAATTGGACCCGGTATTTACTCAAAATTTCCTACAGGGTTATGCTGCTGTTGGGCGCATGAAGGGATTGCGCCGCAATGCGTCCAAGAGTCTTTGGTTTTTCAATAGGGGTAGCAATAATGGTTTCGCACCGTTCTGGTTTTGTGCTCGTAATACTCCCGACCGCTTTAAGCGCCGCTTGCGCATTCCTGGTTTCGACCGTCTGGGCAGGCGATATTGTGCTTTCCCTGGAAGAGCCGGTTGCCAATAGCACTTACAGCGGCGTGGCGAATATTCGCGGTTGGGTGGTCGGATCAGCAGGCATTAATCGCGTCGAGCTATATGTGGATGGGGTGTTCAAAACCAATATTCCCGTCGGCGGGCGGCGCGCGGATGTTGGCGACGCCTATCCGGATTATCCGGATTCCGCGAATTCCGGTTTCTCAATGGCATTCCCTTATTCAGGTTTGTCAGCCGGTCAGCACACGATCAGCGTTCGGGGGGTCGATCAGGAACAAACGACCAAGGATTCATCGGCTGCATTTAATGTAGCGCGCTTTGATAATTCTTATATTTCCGATGCTTCACTGATCAGTCTTAACGGTGCAACGGTCAGCCATGACAGCGGTCGCACTATTTTTATTAATAATATGACCGCCGATGGCAAGACCTACGATATTCGCCTGGACTGGCGCACCGAAATGCAGGGTTATGCGATCAGTCAGATCATCCCCACGGGGGAGGGTGGACAGGCTCCTGACTTCTCAGGGACTTACCAGTTCACTACTTCCCTGGTCAATGACCCGCCGTGCTTTACTCAGTCATTGCCCAATTCCAATGGAACTCTGACGCTCAACCAGAGCGGCGATCAATTGTCCGGAAATATCGGTAGCTTGCTCGTTTCAGGCGCAGTTGACGAACAAGGAAATTTTTCTCTGATTTCGCCCGTGGCGGAACAAGTATTCGACGACAACTGCAAGCTGCAGGGCTATGTCGCGCAACAAGGAAATTTTATCAATAATAACATCAAGCTGTCTTTCATCTATCAACTGATTGGTAGTTCTGAATCCTGCTCCGGCCAGTGTGTTGATCAGTATCAAGGTGCCATTCAAAAGGCGAGTACTGTTTCAATCAAAACCAGCGATCATTCGGCGCAGCCTGCTATCTCGGGGAATATTCCTGAATCAGGGCTGGAAGGACTCTTGAAGGATCTGAGAAGGCCGATGAATACGTCCGGAGCCGCTCAACGCTGATTCATCGCGAATCTTTCATCGTTCCCGCCGCGCCCGGGCAAAGGCTTCCGCCAAGGCTCCGGGACGCGCTTCTTGTTTCTCCTGGCGCTGTTGTGGCAAAGACTGACGGGGTTCTCGCTTTCGCCGATCCTGAGCGGAGGCCGGTTGTTTAACACCCGGTTCCTTTTGGGCGGAGGAACCGGCAGCCGGTTCACTCAGCCGCAGGGTCAGCGCAATCCGCTGCCGTTTCAAGTCCACTTCCAGCACCTTAACCTTGACCACCTGACCGGCTTTGACGACCTCGCGGGGGTCTTTGACAAACCGGTCGGCCAGCGCCGAGATATGTACGAGGCCATCCTGATGAACGCCGACGTCTACAAACGCGCCGAAATTGGCGACATTGGTGACTACGCCTTCCAGCACCATTCCCGGTTGTAAATCCGCCAGTTTTTCCACACCGTCTTTGAATGCGGCGGTTTTGAATTCCGGGCGGGGATCGCGGCCCGGCTTTTCCAGTTCCGCCAGAATATCGCGCACAGTCGGCAAGCCAAATCGCTCATCGGTGAAGCGGGCCGGCTCCAGCGTCTGGAGAAAGGCGGTATTGCCCAGTACTTCATGTAACCCGCGCCCGCTGACGGCCAAAATGCGCTCAACCAGCGGATAGGCTTCCGGGTGGACCGCGGAACGGTCCAATGGATTATCACCGTTGAGGATCCGCAGGAATCCGGCGGCTTGCTCGAACGTCTTGTCGCCTAACCGGGAAATTTTCAGCAACTGTTCGCGGCGACGGAATGGGCCGTTGGCATCGCGAAACTCGACAATATTGCGGGCCAGAGTGGCGTTCAGTCCAGCGACCCGCGCCAGCAGTGGCGCTGAGGCAGTATTGACATCGACGCCGACTGCGTTCACGCAATCCTCGACTACAGCATCCAACGTCCGCGCTAGACGGGGTTGACTGACATCATGTTGGTACTGCCCGACGCCAATGGCTTTGGGTTCGATCTTGACCAGTTCCGCCAGCGGATCTTGCAGGCGGCGGGCGATGGAGACCGCGCCGCGCAGTGACACATCGACTTCGGGGAATTCCCGCGCCGCCAATTCCGAGGCGGAATACACCGAGGCCCCAGCTTCCGACACCACCAGTTTTTGCAAGCGCAGTTCCGGGTAACGCTTGATCAAATCAGTCGCCAATCGATCCGTCTCACGGGAAGCCGTGCCGTTGCCGATGCTGATCAACTCGATTTTATGCTGGCGACACCGCTCGGCGAGAACCTGCAAACTCGCATCCCACTGGTTGCGTGGGGCATGGGGATAAATGGTCGCGGTATCCACCAGTTTGCCGGTGGCGTCCACCACCGCGACTTTGACGCCGGTGCGCAATCCCGGATCCAGCCCCAGCGTAGCGCGCGCTCCGGCGGGTGCGGCCAGCAGCAGATCGCGCAGATTGCTGGCGAAAACCCGAATGGCTTCCTCCTCAGCCGCTTCACGCACACGTTGCTTGAGTTCGGTATCCAGATGCGGCAACAGTTTGACTTTCCAGGCCCAGCGCGCGGTTTCCCGCAACCAGGCGTCGGCGGGCCGGCCTTCATCGCAAAGGCCAAACCGGGCGGCGACCCGGCGCTCACCGGGGTCCGGACCCGTGGCGTCCGCCTCGCCAACTTCCAGCGTCAGTTGCAGGATCCCTTCATTACGGCCCCGGAACAGCGCCAGGGCGCGGTGCGAGGGAATCTTGTGCAGCGCCTCCCGGTAGTCGAAGTAATCGCGGAACTTGGCGCCTTCCTCCGCCTTGCCTTCCACCATTTGCGAAAGCAGCACCGCGTTTTCCCAGAGGTATTCACGCAACCCGGTCAATAATTCGGCATCCTCGGCGAATTGCTCCATCAGAATCTGTCGCGCTCCGTCCAGCGCCGCTTTCACGTCGGAAACGCCGCCTTCCGCATTGACAAACTCGGTCGCCAGGGTTTCCGGCGACTGCCCAGGATCGATCAGCAAACCGTGCGCCAGTGGCGCGAGGCCGGCTTCGCGGGCGATTTGCGCTTTAGTGCGCCGCTTGGGTTTGTAGGGCAGGTAGAGGTCTTCCAGCCGGGTTTTGGTGTCCGCGGCGAGGAGGGCGGTTTCCAGTTCAGCGTTTAACTGACCCTGCTCACGGATGCTGGTCAGAATGACTTCGCGTCGTTCTTCCAGCTCGCGTAGGTAACCCAGTCGCTCCTCCAGCAAGCGGAGTTGCGTGTCATCCAGCCCGCCCGTGACTTCCTTACGATAGCGGGCGATGAAGGGTACCGTCGCGCCTCCGTCCAGCAGGGTGACAGCGGCTTCGATCTGGGATTCCTGGGCGGCGAGTTCGTGGGCAAGCGTGTTGATGAGGTTCATGGTAGTAGTGATCTGGAGGTTACTGGCCAAGGGTCGGAATTGAAGGCGCTCATCATAACTGATCGTGAGTCAATCCAGGGGCATCGATCACACTGAATTTTCTGATCGAAAAATTCGATATGTTTGAAATTTCTATTCTAAAATTTTGTTATTTTTCAAAATATTATATAATAACGCCCATTATTTATTTAAAGAATAATGACCGGGTATTTTTATTTTTATCTTCTCTTCTATCTTTATACAGTTGGATGCATCCATGTTACAAAATCGGCCCCCGTCCCAGGCGAACTATTGACAACTGGGAAATATGGTTTTGGCGATGGGTGTGTCCATTGGGTGCGTAGCCTTACGCCAGGCTGCTAGATGATAAGACTGCGCGATCAACCAAAGGCAGGAGAAATTAGCGAATGAACAACGCTGAACGAATGCATGAAGCCTATAAAAAACAGTGTCGAACGACACTGATCGCTTTTGTGGTCATTACCTTGATGACCCATATTTTCCCAATGTACTTCTTGTTCCCCGAATTGAACAAGGCGACGATCTTCGGTTTTCCGGCGGACTACTGGCTGACCATTGTGATTGGCTGGTTGGTGCTCATCCCGGTGTACTGGATCTACATCCAGGTCAGTGAAAAGGTTGATCAGGAGATCAATGATTCCAGCAGCGGACAGGCGGACAGCGCGCCAGGAGGTCAGCCATGAGCAGGCTTTTGGCGCTGATTGCCCTGTTCCTGCCGGCGCTGGCTTTGGCGCAGGCGGCAGAACCCAAGTATTACGTCTTTGAACCCTCGGGCGCGGTCTCGACACTCGGCATCATCTATACCCTGCTAATGATGGGTTCCTTCCTGTATGTCGGCTGGATGTCCAAGCGGCGTGTGACCTCCAGCGATGACTACTTCGCTGCCGGTCGCAGTTTTGGCGGACTCTCAAACGGCCTGGCCATGAGTTCCAACTACATGAGCCTCGCCACCTTCCTGGGTTTCACCGCCCTGCTGTGGAAGATGCAGTACTATGTGGTTGCGCTGGTGCTCAGTTTCACCGGTGGCTTCGTGCTAATTTCGATTGCGCTGGCGCCGGCGCTGCGTCGCTGGGGTAAATACACCAGTATGCAGTTTATTGGTGAGCGCTTTGGGCGCACCGCCAAAGTGGTGGCGGTGATTTGCATGATTTTCCTGGCCCAACTCTATCTGATCGGCCAGATGAAAGGCGTCGGCAATGTCTTCCAGGTGATGTTCCATTGGGATTACACCACCGGTCTGGTGGTCGGCGGCCTGGTGGTCACCGCTTACGTCACCATCGGCGGCATGTATGGCCTGTCCTACAACCAGACGTTGCAAGCGATCATCATGTTGATCGCGTTGTACATACCGGCGACCATTATCCTGTTGAAGCTCGGCGCCGGCCCGGCCAGCTTCTTCCCGCCGTTTGGTTACGGCGAACTGGTGCCACAGATGAACGAGGTGATGTCGTCATATTTCAACCCGTTCCTTACCGTGAACGGCACCGTACCGATAAGTTTCAAGTTCTACTTCGGCGTGTTTTTCTCGATTGCTTGCGGAACGATGGGTTTGCCGCACATCGCGATGCGTTATTTTACGGCGCCATCGATCCGCGACGCCAAAGTGTCGACCTTGTGGGGCACCTTCTTTATTGGTCTAGTGTTCTTCACGACCTTCGCCATTGGTTTCGCGGCCAAGCTCTACACCGTGAATGAATTGAATGCGCAAGGTCTGCAAATTCAGCCGAAGGAAGCGGATCTGCTGATCGTAGTCATGAGTCAGGCGTTAACGCCGGGCTGGATCGCCGCGATGCCGGTCGCTGGCGCATTGGCGGCGGGCTTCTCAACCATTGCGGGTTTACTCATGGTGATCGGCACGGGTCTGGGCAGCGATATCTATTCGACGATTAATCCGAATGCGGCGGACCAGAGCAAGATCAAGATGGGCTACGTCTTCACCGCGCTGGGTGGCCTGGCGACCATCGGTCTGGCGCTGAATCCCCCGGACTTTTTGCTAACCAGCGTCATCTGGGCATTCATCGTCGCGGCTTCGACCTTCACCCCCGTCTTGATCCTTGGCATCTGGTGGAAAGGGGCTAACAAGGCTGGGGCAATCGCTGGTCTCTTGGTCGGCGGCATCCTGTCCGGCATCCTGTTTTTCAGCAAGGGTAAGTTGGGTGATTTCACATTGATCGACGCCGGTCCGATCGTTCACCTGGTGACCGGCATCTTCACCATGTCCGCGGCCTGGTTCACAATTGTTGTAGTTAGCCTGCTAACCGGTGGTGAAAAGAACGAAAAGATCTTGCGCGAGATCGACCGCATCCACGGCTGGCAGAACTACGATCCCAAGCGCTATAGCAGCAATACTTTTGCGCTGGTGACCGCCGCCTTTGCCTTGGCGCTAATGATTTGGTCGGCGATACCTGACCCGACTTATGCCAAGAAGCCGGAAGCACCAGCCGCAGTTGCGCCAGCGGCTCCATCAGTGGCTCCGGCTCCGGCTCCGGCTCCGGCGGCAGAACCCGCTCCGGCCCCGGCTCCAGCAGCGGAACCCGCTCCGGCAGCCGAAGCTCCGGCGGCAGAACCCGCTCCGGCGGCTCAGCCAGCCTCAGGCCAACAGTAGCCCGCCTGGCAGGGGCGCAGCATCACTGCGCCCCTACTTCAACGCTTCTGATTATCATGCCAATTCTCGACATTTTTCTCCTGAAGCCACAAGCAGTTATTGACGCCTGCGAAAACCGGCGCGCTCCGCTATGGATCAGCGCTTTTATCATCCTGACCGGAGTTATCTACGGTATTCTGGTCGCGCTTCTGCAACGCAGTCTTGGCGGCGAGTTGCAAGGCATTCCAGTCGCTGATATCCCGTTCTGGGTTCTCATGCTCGGCAATATTCTGCCAGGCATTCTGATCACGATTATGATCCATATTGGCATTATGCTGGTGGCCTGGCTGATGGCCAAGGCGCTGGGGGGCCGAGGTGAACTGGGTTTGCTCTATCGAGCGGGCGGCTACTTGTTGCCATTGACCCTGCCCGCTTTACCGGCAGTGGCGTTCACGGTCGCCACAACCACCACCGCGCATTCTGCGGATACAGGCCCGATACCCTGGCTTTATCTGGCGCTGGCCGTTGCTGGCGCGGCTTCATTTCTCGCGGGCCTCTATCAAATGTTTCGTGTCACGCAAAACTTTCAATCGACGCGCGCCCTGTTCGCCACAGCCTTGTTCGCCGCTTTCTCGGTTTCGATCCTCAGCTTAGCCTGATACTCTTACCCGTTCATTGACGCATGTTCAACGATTGCGGAGGTAGCGGGTGCGATCTCAAACGGCGATTTTCAGCAAACTCGTGCGCGACTTCATGCGCGACCGTCCGCCAACGGTGTTATCGGGCGCGACCTGCGTCGAGGCGATTCGGCGGATGTCTGGCGATCACATTTCCAGTGTACTGGTCATTGACGCAAACGGGCGTTTGCTGGGCATTCTGACCGAACAGGATGTGACGCGGCGGATTGCCTTTCAAATTTCTCCGGAAACCTTGGTCGACCAGGTCATGACCCGCCGGGTGTTGACCATCCCTGCGGGTGAATATCTCTACCACGCCATTGGCCGGATGCGACGCTACAACCTGCGCCATCTACCGGTCCTTGACGAACATCGGGTCGTGGTCGGTATCCTCGATCTGTACGATGCCTTGTCAGCGGCGTCCGCACAGATGGTGCAACAGATCGACCTCATCACCCATGAAGAAACGCTTGAAGGACTCCAAAAGGTCAAGACCGCGCAGGTGGAACTGGCGGCTGAATTGTTGGACGATGGATTGCCTGCGCCCGAAATTCAGGCGCTGCTGACTCACATCAATAATGATATTTACCGGCGTGTTACCGATATGAGCATCGCCAGCCTGGCGAGTGAGGGTTGGGGGAAACCGCCGGTCGATTTCTCAGTCATCGTCATGGGTTCGGGTGGGCGCGGCGAGAACTTTATTGGCCCCGATCAGGATAACGGTTTTATCATCGCGGACTATCCCGATGAGGAGCACAACCGTATTGACGGCTATTTCATGGAGCTGGCCAGCCGGTTGGTGACGACTCTCGACATAGTGGGGCTGCCACTCTGTCGCGGCTACTGCATGGCGATCAATCCGATGTGGCGCAAGACGCTGTCGCAGTGGTTTCGTCAACTGGAGGGCTGGGGGCGCAAGCGCAATCGGATTGCCTTGCAGTTATCAGATATCTTTTTCGATTTCCAGCCGGTGTGGGGACATCATCCGGATTTGGCCCGCCGTTTGCGCAGCCATGTGACTACGATGCTCCGTGCGGATCGGGCTTTTTTGCGAGCGATGTATGAGGAAACCAGTGATCATAACGTGGGTCTGGGTCTGTTCGGCGGTTTCGTCACTGAAAAGGAAAATCCCTACTATCGCGGTCAAATCAATCTTAAACACCATGCGCTATTGCCTTTGATCGAGGCTGCGCGGCTGTTCGGTCTCCGTGAAGGCGTGGAACAGACCGGGACCCTGGCGCGTATCGACGCCCTGCACGATCTGGGTATCTTCAACGCTACCGAACGGGAAGACCTTAAGAATGGATTTGTGCAAATCACCAATCTGCTACTGGCTCAACAGATTGCTGATTTCCGGATTGGCCGGAAAATTACCTACTTCGTACATCCCGATAGTCTGTCAAAGCGGGTCAAGTCGAATTTGGCAGACGCCATGAAAGCGATTGACCGGGTTCGCGACCGGGTTCGCGCCGAGTTGATGAGCAATCTTGCCTGAAACCGGGTCGGGTTTTATCGATTCTTATCAAAGCCTGAATTGGCCAGATCACCACGTCCAGATATGCCTTGGCGACATCAATCCCCACCCAACATTCCGATTCGGCCTAGAATTGGGCGCGTTGTGGGAACCCACGGCAATGGCCCTCGCCCGGTTGCGCTACAATACGAGGAAAGCCGCAACAACCCTGGATCAAACCGGAGTCTCCCATGTCCGCTGTGATGAAAATAGCGACGCCGCCAGAAGACCTGTATGCGCAACTCGAAGCTCTGCCGGAGAATCTCACCGGTGAAATTATCAATGGCTGGTTATATACCCAGGCCCGCCCGACGGGTCGCCATGGATTAGCGGGTTCAGCGTTGACCATGGACATCGGCTCAGCCTATCACCGGGGGCGCGGCGGGCCAGGGGGCTGGTGGATTCTCGATGAACCGGAACTACATTTCATCCGCGACACCGAAGTTCTTGTTCCCGATCTTGCGGGTTGGCGGCGGGAGCGGATGCCCCGCCTGCCCAACGATCATCGTTTCAATGTCGTCCCGGATTGGGTCTGCGAAATTGTCTCGCCCTCGACCGCGCGCAAGGATCGCTTCACCAAGATGCCGGTTTATGCCCGTTATGGCGTGTCGTACCTGTGGCTGGTCGATCCCGTGGCACGAACCCTTGAAGCGTTCGCCTTGCGGGAAGAGCGCTGGACGGTGATCGGACTGTTCCAGGACGAGGCCATCGTCAGCGTGGAGCCGTTCGCGGATATCGGTCTGGAATTGGGCGCGCTGTGGGAACCGGCGGCAGATTGAGGTTTGCGTGGTTTACTTCATCCAACACTTCCAGCAACAACGGCCCCACTCGTTCAATTCCACCGAATAAAGTCGGTCCCGGTCTCATGCCCGATTGAAATCCTCGCGCCACAAAGCGCTCCAGCAACGCCGGGTCACGCGAAAAAACATGCACCGGCGTCTGCCAGGAAAGGTCCCGCCCCCCCACAATCGCCGGTGGTTGATGATCGCCCAGCACGATAAGCAAGGCATTCGGCGGCGCATACTGGCGCAGATAACCACCTACTACAGCCAGGTTATAGCGAACGCTCTGGATATAAGCCGCAGCCAGCGCCGCCCCATCCAGTCGCTCATTCAATTCGACCGACCTGGTCGCTGTGGATACTGCTTCCTGATGAGCGGCCACATCGAAAACGCTCCAGTCCGGCTGATAGGGCGGCAAGGGCGCAAAAGGCGCATGGCTGTTGATCGTCGGAAAAAAGATGAAGCGCGGCGCGCGATTCGCCAACGGTTCCAATTCAATCTGGTGAATCCGATACAGACTGTACTGGTCGGGAATCGCCCACCAGCCATAGGCGGGGCCGCGATAGTTCAATCGTTCTGCATTATAAATCTTATCGAACCGGTAAAATCGCCCTTCCGGCCACGGGTAACGCAACCCTGGCATGACCGCCACTGTTCGGTAACCCGCTTTGGCGAAGGATTGCGCCAGAGTCGCCCGGTCGGTGGCGAGCAATTCCCGATAATCCCCCTGGTCCGCAATCCGTAACCCGGACAACAGGCTGGAATGCGCCAGCCAGGATTGGCCGCCAAAGGTGCTTGACTCTACTCGCGCCGAGGCCATCCGCCAACCCGCCTGTTCCAGCGCCTGTTCCAATGCGGCGAAGTCGCCGGTCAACGGCTTAGCAAAGCGGGGATCGTCGAAAACCAGCGCCCCGTATGATTCGAAGAACATCACCAGCAGATCGCCACCCTGCAACCGACCCAGATTGGAAGCCGGCAGCGGTGATTGAGCAGCGATGCGTCCCTGATTACGAAACACGGTCGCCTCCAGCGCCAGTTCGATCTGTTCAACCAGCACCGGGGTCACCGGCAAGGCAAAGTAATATTCGGTTGGCAAACGCGCGCTCAAGCGGCCCGCGCTATATGCCGCCAGTAAAATCACCGCTAGACCACCGACAACCCAGCGCCCAACCGGTTGTTCGAGTGTCGCCAGGATCGCGCCCAACATCCAGCGCAACATCGCTATCATGACGCCGAACCCGACCAGTAACGCCAGCCCGCCCAAAACCAACTGCCAGATCGGCACGCTGTCCAGAAACATGGCTGCAACCTGGGGAACATGCTGGCTGTCCCAATATAAATGGATCGCGCGCCCCATCAATGCCGGCATGGCTACGTCGATGTACCGCACCAGAACCAGGATGATAAAGCCGCCGAGTAGCAACCCCCGACCCCAGCGACCGAGCGGTCCGCGCCAGGCGATGAGTAAACTCAACGCCAGCAACAACGCCAACAAATCAAGCGAAAATTCCAGAACCCAGCGCACCCCGGCGGTCGGCCAGAGGTTCTGAAAGGTCAACGCCAAATTGAGCAGCAAGACCGCCAGTACGCACCGGAAAACGTTTATACTGAATCGCGACAGGTTATGCATGAAAAAAACCGGTTTGGAGTAAACAACCAAGAGAGCCTGTCGCTGCTTTAACTCTTCCGATCCCGACGACAGGAGGCGAATTTCATGAGCAGGGTAGACAAGGAACCATCTACTGTTATCAGCGAAGATGATGTTCAACAAACCGGCGAACGGCCCAGCGTAGAAATGCAGCACTGTCTCGACGAAGTCGTAGCAGTGCTACGCAAATACGAAGTGGGCGTGACGCTCTGCCTGGCCAGCGACCGGGAATCGGTGCTGCTCTACCGGATTCCCGAATGGTGTGCGGTGTCATTGAGCGACAACGGTCCCGAAATCAACACTGATCAACTCTGGCAAACCGACGATCTGGAAAAGCTCATGTTTCGCAGCTACCAGATGTCCACCGCCTTGCGGGAAATGAACGAGCGCATGCACACGGAATCCACGCGCCTGGACGAGTTCGTCCGCAACCTGGGTCAACACTTGCTGGACCCCGATCGCAAGGCACATTAAGACATCGCAAACGGCAGCGCCCGATTCCTGAAGTGTAACTGGGAACCTGCGCCTTATTATTAGTATAGGGTATTCGCTATCCGCCACTGTTGCGCCAACTGGCGGGCTTCCGCCAACTCGGTTTGGCTCAACCGGCTGGCGACCGAGTCCAGCGGTTGGGCGGCGCCTACATAGCCGCCAGACACGGCCAGATCCAACCAGAGATGGGCCTTAATCCAGTCGGTTTCCACGCCGCGACCATTGCTGTATAGCATCCCCAGTCCGTATTGAGCCACAGGCAGACGGTTGTTAGCCGCCTTTTCGAACCAGGCGAATGCCTGTTGATCATCCCGTGGTGCGCCGCGCCCCGTTGCGTACAGCACACCCAGTAATAGCTGGGCCAAAGGCATATTCTGCTCAGCGGCTTTGCGATACCATGCGGCTGCCTGGCTCTCGTTCTTTGGCAATCCGCCTCGGCCATCCGCGTACATCAACCCCAGGTTCAATTGGGCAGCGGCCACCCCCTGTTCCGCCGCCTTGCGAAACCAGACCACGGCTTGCTTATCATCTGGGAGCGTTCCCCGGCCGTTAGCGTAAAACGTCCCCAGATTGAATTGCGATTCCGCATCACCCTGTTCCGCGGCTTGCCGGAACCACTGCAAGGCCTGCCGTTCGTCCTGCGACACGCCAAGGCCCCGCATGTACATCCGGGCCAACTGCGCCTGGCTAACAGCATGCCCCTGCTCCGCCGCCTTGCGATACCATTCCGCGGCCAGTCGTTCGTTTTGCCCATCCGGTTCCTTTTTAGCATAGTAAGCACCTAACTGATATTGCGCCTCAACGTGGCCCTGCTCGGCTGCTTTATTCAGCCAGTCCAAACCCAATTTTTCGCTGCGCGACACGCCTTTCCCAGTCAGATAACGTCCCGCCAGGCGCAATTGAGCTTCGACGTTACCGCCCGCCGCCGCCCGATCCATTAACTGGATGCCTTTGGCTTCATCCAGAATGACGCCGCGACCGTTCAAATAACCCTCGGCCAGTTCCAGTTGCGCGAGAGGCAAATCCTGATCGGCGGCGCGACGGAACCAGAGCAAAGCCTGCCGTTCATCCTGGGGAACGCCGCGACCCTCCGCGTACATTCGCCCCAGATAATATTGCGCCAGTGGAGCATTGCGGTCTGCAGCCTTTTGATACCAGCGCACAGCCTCGGCGTCGTTACGGGCGACGCCCTGGCCCTCGGCATATAAGCGTCCAACAGTGATTTCAGCTACTTCCAGCCCCTGTTCCGCCGCCTTGCGCATCCAGCGGAAAGCCTCGCCGGCGTTGGCGGTTACCCCACGACCGCTCAGATAGCGCACCGCCAGATTATATTGGGCCTCGACATGATTCTGCTCCGCCGCCTTGCGATACCAGTGCGCCGCCTCCTCATCGCTAACGGCTGCTACGCCGCGGCCCGTAGCCAACATGGCGCCAAGATTGAATTGAGCGTCTGCATGGCCTTGCTGGGCGGCTTGCTCATACCAGCGCACCGCTTCTTTATCATTACGGGAGACGCCGCGCCCGCTGGCGTAGAAGTTTCCTATTTCAAACTGGGCGATGGCATGGCCCTGTTCAGCAGCCTTGAGATACCAGTTCGCCGCCTGACTGTCATCGCGCTTCATGCCCTTACCGGTCGCGTACTGGGTGGCCAGCACGTATTGCGCCTCGGGATTGCCGCGATCAGCGGAGCGCACCAGCCAGAACGACGCTTCCTTCTCGCTGGGCGCAATAGTCGGATCGCTGGCGTATAATATTCCCAAGTGAAACTGGGCATCGGTATTGCCCTGCATGGCCGCTCGCCGCAACCATTCAGTAGCGGTGCGCTGATTGCGCGTGACGCCTTGCCCACGCAAATACATCAGGCCGATCATATTCTGGGCGCGAGGATCACCCTGCTTAGCCCAGACCATGTACTCCTGAAAGGCGGTCGCGTAATCACCGCGCTGGTAGGCGTCGGCAGCGGTATTGGTGGCTGCTCCAGGCGCCGCCAGTCGGGCGTCGCCATAATGCCAAACGCCTTTTTCATCCTGCCATTTGTTGACTCCTAAGTCCTGAGCAACCGCAGCCTGAACCAGGCCGCTCAGGATCGCTGCTGACCATAACAATAACGTTTTACGCATAACGCCTCCTAATAAATCCGAACAGGTTCCCTTGAAATTCTCGCTATCAATCGCAATTTATGTTGAATTCCGATTTGTCATAACCGGCGTCTAAACTATAGTCCTATAAAACTTGTGTCATTATTGACTCGACCACAGCGAGGATCTTCCAATGGGCATTAATCTACAGAAAGGCCAGCGCATCAGTCTGGATAAAGAAGCCGGGCGCGGCCTGAGCCGAGTGGTCATGGGCCTGGGCTGGGGCATGAAACAGGTCCAGAGCAAGGGTTTCCTGGGCTTTGGCGGCGGCTCCCGCCAGGAGGCCGTCGACCTGGACGCCTCCTGCCTGTTGTTCGACGCTAGCGGCAATCTGGTGGATACCGTGTGGTTTCGACAACTGGAAAGCCGTTGTGGCTCCATTCGCCACAGCGGCGATGATCGTTCCGGTGGCGGCGAGACTGGCGCAGATAATGAACGGATCACCATTGACTTAAGCCGGGTGCCCGCCCCCGTCCAAGCGTTGATTTTCACGGTCAACAGTTTTAGTGGGGAGAGCTTTGCCGGTATTCCCAACGCTTCTTGTCGACTGGTGGACGATACGAGCGGCAGCGAAGTCGCCCGTTTCGATTTATCGCTGGAGGGCGGCAACCATACTGGCCTGATTATGACCAAGCTGTATCGGCACAACAATGAATGGAAGATGCAAGCGATTGGCGAGCAAGCCGAAGGCCGCACCTTCCATGATCTACTGCCGGCGCTCCAGCCTTACCTGTGAGATTGACCGGGGACAGGATCATGGAATTGCAGCCTGGTCAGAATTTCTCGATCACCAAGCACAGTCCGGCACCTGCCGTGGTCACCATCGCCCTGAGCTGGGAACCGGCCAATACGCCGTTGACTCTGGATTCCAGCGCCTTTGCTCTGAATGCGCAAAGCAAGGTGCGCAGCGATGACGATTTCATCTTCTACAACCAGTTGACCTTGCCGGGCGGCGGCATTCAACGCGCCGAAGATGGGCGAACCTTCACTGTGACCTTCGCCAAGCTCCCGGCGGGAATTGAACGGATGGTCATTGCCTTGACCATCGACCAAGGCCAACAGCGCGGGCAATCGTTTGGCCAACTCACTCAGGTGCGCGCCGAGATTCGTGACGCGGGCAATCAGGCGACACTGGCGGCATTCCCGCTGACAACTCGGGCGATGCCGGAAACTGCGCTGATCGTCGGCGAGTTCTATCTGCGCAACAGCGAATGGAAATTCCGAGCCGTGGGTCAGGGCTTCGTCGGCGGGTTGGGGCCGCTGGCCAAACAATATGGCGTGGATGTCGCCGACGACGCCGGAGTCGCTCCCCCGCCGCCCGCCGCCACGCCACGTCTCACCGCTCCCCCGCCGCCTGCGGCTCCCGCCAAGCCGATCCGGCTGGAAAAGATCACGCTGGAGAAGAAGGGTAGCAGCATTTCCCTGGAGAAGAAAAGCCACGGTTTCGATGATCTGGTCATTAATCTCAACTGGAATCAGGGCGGCGGCAAGGGTTTCTTTGGCCGATTGACTGGCGGCGGCAAGATTGACCTCGATCTGGGGTGCCTGTTCAAGCTGCGCGATGGCCGAGCCGGCGCGGTGCAAGCGCTGGGCAACAGCTTTGGCAATCTGCAACACCCGCCTTATATCCAGCTCATGGGCGATGACCGCAGCGGCGCCAGCGCCCAGGGTGAATTTCTGCACATCAACGGTCGTCAATGGGACCAATTGGACCGGATCGTCATCTTCGCCTTGATCTATGAAGGCGCTCCCAATTGGGCCGAGACCGATGCAGTCGTGACCATTCAGACCCCGAACCAGCCAACCCTGGAAATCCACCTGGATAGCCATCGCAACGATCAGCGGATGTGCGCCCTAGCGATGTTGGAGAACGAAGGCGGCAATATCAAGGTCACAAAGCTGGTTGAATATTTCATGGATCACCGTTTCCTGGACCAGGCTTACGGTTTTGGTCTGCGCTGGGTCGCGGGTTCCAAGGATTAGATCCAATTCACGTTTTCTCAGACTTTCCACATCTGGAGGAATAAAGCATGGCTCTTGAATGGTTGAAACAACGTTCCAGCGAACTGGTCGCTAATATGAAAACCGAGGTCGCCAAGTTCAGGAACAAGACATTTCTGGAAGCAACGGTCGCCGGTTGCGTCATTGTTGCCCACGCGGATGGCGTGGTAAAACCGGAAGAAAAGCAGAAAATGATCGGGTTTCTGCGCACGCACGAAGCCTTATCGGTTTTCGACGTGAGCGAAGCGGTTACGATCTTCGAAAAGTACGCTAAAAATTTTGAGTTTGATTACCAAATTGGCCAGGCGAACGCCTTGCAAGCAGTCGCCAAGCTCAAGGGCAAGGATGCGGAGGCCCGGCTGATGGTGCGGGTTTGCTGCGCGGTCGGCGCTTCCGATGGTAATTTTGACAGCAATGAGCAAGCGGCCGTGCGCACGATCTGTAATGAATTGGGGTTGAATCCCAAGGATTTCGACTTGACCTGAACGCGCCCCGGGATCGCGTTCAGGAACCTTCCATCCCGGATGCTGCATCTGCAACGAAGCAATCCATAACGAAGAGGAGGACAAACTCCATGGCTATTTCCCTCAATAAAGGCGGTCGGCTCTCGCTGAACAAGGAAGCTCCAGGTCTTAGCAAAGTACTGGTCGGGCTGGGTTGGGACGCTCGCGCCACGGATGGGGCCGATTTTGACCTGGACGCCTCGGCGTTCATGCTGAGCGCCGATGGCAAGGTGCGCTCGGACGCTGATTTCATCTTCTACAACCAGTTGAAATCGTCCTGTGGCTCAGTTGAACATACCGGTGATAACCTGACCGGCGCGGGTGAGGGCGACGATGAAGTCATCAAGGTTGATCTGAATAAAGTCCCCGCCGATGTGCAAAAAATCGCCTTCACCGTCACGATTCACGAAGCCGACCAGCGCAAGCAAAACTTCGGTCAGGTCGGCAACGCCTACATCCGGATCGTCAACGCTGACACTAATGCTGAAATCACCCGTTACGATCTGGCGGAAGACGCCTCGACCGAAACGGCGATGATCTTCGGCGAATTATACCGGCACAGCGGTGAATGGCGCTTTACGGCGGTCGGCCAAGGCTACGCTGGCGGCTTGAAAGCGATGTGCAACCAGTACGGCATCAATATTTAAGTTGGGCTACTTATAAACGGCAGGAGATTCGACGATGGCTATATCTTTGCAAAAAGGTCAGAATGTTTCGTTGAGCAAGCAGGCGCCTGGTCTGAAAAAAGCGCGCTTTGGCCTGGGCTGGGAAATGCGCAAGACCGATGGCAGCGCCTTCGACCTGGATGCGTCCGCCTTCGTGCTGAGCAGCAGTGGCAAGGTGCTGAGCGATCAACATTTTGTGTTCTATAACAATGCTCAGGACCCTTCGGGTGCAGTCATGCATCGCGGCGATAACCGCACGGGCGAGGGTGAAGGCGACGATGAGGTGATCGATATCGAGCTGGGTAAAATGACACCTGACGCGGCGAAAGTATCCTTTGTCGTGACCATCCATGACGCCGAGGCTCGCAAGCAGAACTTCGGCCAGGTCAACAATGCCTACATCCGTGCTCTGAATGCCGACGGCGATCAGGAAATCGCCCGCTACGATCTGTCCGAGGATGCGTCCACGGAAACGGCGATGATCTTTGGCGAACTCTACCGCAACAATGACGAGTGGAAATTCAAGGCCATTGGTCAGGGTTACGCCGGCGGGTTGGCAGCGGTGGCCAGGGATTTTGGCGTGAATCTTGGCTAAGAAGCCACCCTTCGCTCGCTGGCGGGGTTGTATAGTTTCTGCTACCATGCGCCGCGTTTTCCTGCGGTCATGAAGGATGTTCACAATGCCACGTCCCTATAATTTTAGCGCGGGTCCCGCCATGCTCCCCGAGGCGGTTCTGGAACAGGCCAAAGCCGAGATGCTCGACTGGCGCAGTTCCGGCATGTCGGTGATGGAAATGAGCCATCGCGGCAAGGAATTTGTCTCGATCGCCGAACAGGCCGAGGCGGACCTGCGCGAACTACTCAACATTCCGGCCCATTACAAGGTGCTGTTCCTGCAAGGCGGCGCTTCCAGCCAGTTCGCCATGGTTCCCATGAACCTGTTGCGCGGCAAGAACAAAGCGGATTATCTCAATACCGGGCAATGGTCGAAAAAAGCCATTTCGGAAGCCAAAAAATTCTGCCAGGTCAACGTCGCCGCCAGCTCTGAAGCGGTCAACTTCACTACAGTCCCGGCCCAGGACGGCTGGAAATGCGACCCCGAAGCCGCCTACCTGCACTACACGCCGAATGAGACGATCAATGGCGTTGAAATGCACACGGTTCCCGAGGCGGGCGTCCCTCTGGCGGCGGATTTCTCGTCTACCCTGCTGTCGCGCCCGATTGATGTCAGCAAGTTTGGCGTGATCTACGCCGGCGCGCAGAAGAACATCGGCCCGGCAGGTTTGACCATCGTCATTGTTCGTGAAGACTTGATGGGTCAGACAGCCGCTGGAACGCCCACCATGCTGGATTATGCGGCCATGGCCAAGGAGGGGTCGATGTACAACACCCCGCCGACTTATGCCTGGTACATCGCTGGGCTGGTGTTCCAATGGCTGAAAGCGCAAGGCGGCCTGACGGCGATGGGCGAGCGAAACAAAGCCAAGGCCGATTTGCTGTACAAGGCGATCGACGAGTCCGATTTCTACAAAAACCCGGTCGATCCCGTCTACCGTTCCTGGATGAATGTGCCGTTCACTCTACCCGACGCGGCATTGGACAAGCCGTTCCTGGCCGAAGCGAAGAGCGCCGGGCTGTTGACCTTGGCCGGTCACCGCTCGGTCGGCGGGATGCGCGCCAGCATCTACAACGCTATGCCGAGAGAAGGCGTCCAGACGCTCGTCGATTTCATGGCGGATTTTCAGAAGCGACAGGGTTGATTACCCTCACTTCCCCCTCGTCTACCAAGGGCGAGGGTGTCTCTTTTTACCCAACTTTATTACCCAACCCGATTTCAAGACGATGTACAAGATTCTGACTTTAAACAATATCAGTGTTTCCGGCCTGGAACGCCTTCCTCGTGACCGCTATGAGATCGCTTCGGAAATCCAAAACCCCGACGCCGTATTACTGCGTTCCTTCAAGATGCATGACTGGCCGGTTCCCGCCAGTCTCAAGGCGATTGGACGGGCCGGCGCCGGTGTCAATAACATCCCGGTTCCCCAGATGACCGCCAAAGGCATCTGCGTATTCAACGCCCCCGGCGCTAACGCCAATGCCGTGAAGGAACTGGTCATCGCCGGCATGTTGCTGTCGGCGCGCAACATCTGCGCCGCCTGGGACTACGCGCGCAACCTGCAAGGTGATGACGCGACATTATCCAAACAGGTCGAATCCGGCAAAAAGCAATTTGTCGGGATTGAACTGCCCAACCGCACGTTAGGCGTGATCGGGCTGGGCGCGATTGGCGTCAAGGTCGCCAACGCCGCCCGGGCGCTGGGGATGCGGGTGATCGGTTATGACCCGCACATTACCGTCAGCAACGCCTGGCAACTCTCCTCGCAGGTCGAGCAGGTGTTGAGCGTGAACGAGATGGCGGCGCAGGCCGATTTCATTACCTTGCACGTTCCATTGAACGACGCGACCCGTCACTTGATCAACCGCCAGTTTTTGCAAAACAGCCGGCCCGGACTCACCCTGTTGAACTTTTCCCGAGAGGGCGTAGTGGATGAGGAGGCGCTGTTTGAAGCGTTACAGGCCGGTAAGCTCAAGTCCTACGTTTGTGATTTTCCCACCAGCCGGTTAAAGGATCATCCCCGGGTGATCATGCTGCCGCATTTAGGCGCTTCCACCGCTGAAGCTGAGGATAATTGCGCAATCATGGTCGCAGATCAGGTGCGCGATTATCTGGAAAACGGGGTCGTGCATAATTCCGTGAATTTCCCAGAAGTAGCGATGCCGCGCAACGGCGGCCCGCGGCTAGCGATTGTCAATGCCAACGTCCCGCACATGATCGAGCGAATCTCCAAGGCGATTTCCATGGCGGGCATCAACATTCTGGATATGCTCAATAAATCACGCGGCGAAATTGCCTGCACTCTGGTTGATACCGATGGACCCGTGCCGGAAACCGTGGCGGCAGAAATTGCTGAAGTACAAGGCGTGCTGGGAATACGGATTTTGTAAGCAGAGCAGTCTTTAGGAATCGGGGTTTTCCGTGGCAATATCGAGATAGGCCAGCCAATAGCGGGACATTTCGCTCATGCATTCGATCCGTGCGGTAAACGCCGCCAGATTGATCTTGAGGTGCTCAACCTCGAGCAACGATTCGGTCAGCCCGGTATCGAGTTCGCCCAGGTACCGGCTGCGGTTAGCAGCGACGATGGCAATGCGCGTCGTCAATAACCGCACCCGCAGGTACAACAGATCACCCGGCGCATTGGTATGCCGCTTATAATGCAGGTCGTAGGATTGTACGGGTACATCCTTTCTGCCTAGTAGATAAGCTTCCAACCCCTCGACCCGAGCCAGCATCATGCCCAAATGGTTCTGGGTCGAGGTGCGATGCGCCAATGACTCCAGTAAAGTCATCTTCTCCGCCAGTACGCGCCGCCGGTCGTAAATCCGCGCCCGAATCCGGTCCATCTCGCAATCGACCTCGGTCAGCTGCTGGGTCACGGTTTGCATCTCGTCCCCGATCTCATCGAGAAATTTACGAAGATGGTCCGAGAGTATGCGCTCCAGGGTCAGGGTAATAAACCGCTCCCACGCAGTATCAGCGCGGGCGCGTATCCCTTCAAGATGCTGGCGCACGCCACTGAATCGGTCAACGATTTCCCGGATAATGCGTTCGTGTTCGGTTTGATCCTGGGCAGTCCAGATCTGCGCAAGTTGGGCTTCCTCCTTCAAAACATAGGACATACCAGCCGCGGCGTTGTCTTCGGTTTCAGCGATGGGGGTATCCATGCAGCAACTCTCTATTGGTTACTCAATGAATCGCCTGGACCGGTCATAAACGCCGCTGACCGGAGGAAAAACATTTAATCCTGATAGGTCCAGCCATCAGGATAGTCGTGATTCAATTCATGGACATCGTACACACAAAGATCCTGTTCGGGCAGGTTGGGAAAGAGTTGTCGGGCTTGAGTCTCTGCCTGTTGCTCGCTGTCAGCCTGGATCATTGCGACATTAAGCAATTTATCGGAACTGGGATCTTCCACGATGATAAGGTAGGGTTTCATGGCGAATGCTCCTGATGTTTGGCGGATCATGTTCGACCATTCAAATATACATCATGCAGACCCGAATGACAGAATCGATCGTTCAAGATCGCTGTGGGCGATAGGCTAAACCGCAACCGAAAAACCGATCCACGTTTATTCCTCTCTTTCCCTAGCCAGATAATCTTCGATGTGCACCTCATCAATCTGTCCGGGTTGCAGGAAGCGTTCGGCGTATTGGCGGTAAACGCCAGAGCGCAGGAATAACTCGAACAATGCCGTGTCAATGTGCTGTTCATCGCGCATCCGGGCCATGATTTGTAACGACTCGGACAGGGTTTTCCCTGATTTGTAGGGCCGGTCGATCGCGGTCAGCGCCTCGAAGATATCGGCAATCGCCATCATCCGCGCCGGCAGGCTCATCTGCTCGCGATGCAGGCGCTTGGGATAACCGGTCCCGTCCATTTTTTCATGATGGCCTCCGGCGATTTCCGGCACCCGCCGCAAAGGCTTGGGAAAGGGCAGTCGCGACAGCATGATGATCGTCTGCACGATATGTTCGTTGATCTTGTAGCGTTCTTCTCCGGTCAGGGTGCCACGACTGATGCACAGACTGTGCAATTCCCCTCGATCGTACAGCCATTCTGGCATGCTTAACCGAAATCCCCAGGGATTATTCGGCTCGATGCAATCCTGCGGACCGCGAGCGAAACGGTGTTCGGGCTTATCCGCTAGGAGTGGTTCAACAACGGGCAATGGCTGAGCAGGCGCGTGTTCCTTCCGGGTCAGTTCCTCATGCGACAATCCCAATCGGTCGTCGAGAGTGCGCAGCCAGGTTCGTTCTGCGATCTGCCTGACCCGGGCGACCTGTTCCGGCCCCATGAACTCGCCGCCCTGATTGCATCCGGCGATGAATGCAAATTCTTCGTCCAGCGTCTGCCATTGCCTCTGTAGATCCGCCTGTAGGGATTCGGCATCGCCACTCGCGGCGATCTGCCGCCAGCAGGCGATCTCGGCATCGCGTTTGAGCACCTCGAAACGCATGCGCACTTCGTGAATCCGATCATGGATCGTCTCCAGCTTGGTGGCCTTGTCCACCACGTACTCGGGGGTCGTGATCTTGCCGCAATCGTGCAGCCAACAGGCAACATGCAGTTCCTCCCATTCCACTGCGCTCAGGGAAAAGCTGCAAAACGGTCCCTCTTGAGCGGTGCAAGCCGCTTGCGCCAGCAATTTGGTCAGTTCCGGCACTCGGGCGCAGTGACCACCGGTGTAGGGACTCTTGGCGTCAATGGCGTCGGCTAACAAGCGAATGAAGGCTTCAAACAGGTTTTTCTGGGCGTGCAACAACCTCTGATTTTCGATGGAAACCGCCGAAGCGCCGGACAGAGCGGCGATGAACGCTAGTAATTCCGGGGAAACGCCATCACTGGCATCGGCTGACTGGAACTTCAACAGCGCCAGCATGCCAACCGGCTCCTCCTGACGATTGCGCAACGGCACGATAATCAACTGGCCGGCGCGCTCCGTCAGTGAACCGGTCAACGGCGCAAGATAATCAGTCAGCGGTTCACTGGCTGTTAGCGGGCGAATTTGCGGAGCCGTGGCGTGAATCTCCTGGATCAGTGGGTGTGGCATCGGGTCGGCCAACGGTAGCGCCGTAAACCGGGTTATATTGATTGGATGGGTCTCATCGCGTAACCGGGCTGCTGCAGGTTGCAATTCGCGTTCATCGTCACTGACCAGTAACAGCAGACCGGCATCCGCCTGGGCCAGCGCCAGGGTTTCGGCCAACACCCGGTCCAGCAAGCGCTCAAAGTGCTGTTCCGCCGCCAGCGCCGCGCTGATGTCCAGAAAGCGGCGAATAGTGGACTTCATCAGCGACATGGCCTCGGCCAGTTGGTTGACCTCAGTAATGATGGAGCGCACGGCGATTGGTTCCTGGAACTGAAAGTGGCGGATATGCGCGGTCTCTCCCACCAGATTTTTCAGGTGTCGGGCGATGCGCCGCGCCAGTAACCAAGTGATTGGCAACGCCATCAGCACCAGACCGGCCGCGATTAGCACCGATTGATTGCGGATGCGCACGGCGTCCGCCAATAACTCACTTTGGGGTACGGCCACCGCCAGATAGAGCGGCTTACCATCCTGAGTGATTAGGGTTTTGACCTGTCCGCGCCAGGTCTGACCGGCGCTTTCCAGTTCAAAGCCATCCGATTGGAGTTGTGCTGGGCGTTTGCTGGGATCGCGCAGGTCATTTTCCAGATCAGTCAACACCGGTTCTTTGAGTTCGGACAGAAGAGCCAAGCGTGGTTCTTGCCCCTTGACCCGATAAAGGAGTCGTTCCGGCTCCGGATAAGCAATGACCTGATAACGGTCATCGAACAGCGCCAGTTGGGCGCCAGGCAGAAAGCGGCTGGCGGCCAGCACGGTGGAAATTTCATGCAAAGTGAGATCAGCGCCAACCACCGCCGCGCCTGTTGCGGTGCGCCGGGCCAGGGTCGCGCCAACCTCACGGGTGGTGAAGAACAGATAGGGTTCGGTATAGACCCGGCCGGTTCGGCCAAGCGCTAATTGGCGCCAAGGTCGCTCACGCGGATCGAAAACGTAATCAGGTCGAGCATCGCGGCGTAGCAGGTTTAACCGGGCATCGTAGAACAGGAAGGTTCCGATCGCCGCGCCCACCGCGGCGCGCTCCACGCTCTGCACTAGGTAGTGGGCCGATTCTGGGGCGTCGAATGCAGCACGGAGTGGCGAGTTGACCGGCAATGGACGCAGCAGAAAGAAATCCCCGTCATCATAGCCGATGAACAGGGCGGACAGATGCTCGGATTGCAGCAGGATTTCACGCAAGTAAGGAAGACTATGCAATCGCTCTTCCAGTGATGTTGCCAGCGCCAGTTGTTGCCAGGCCAGCAGGTCGACCGCGATTGCGACGGGAGTGAACAAGTTGTGGAGTTGCTGAGCAGTACGGTCGGCGATTCGCTTAAAGCGCTCATCGGCGGTATGCAGCATCAGATGGGTCGTCTTGACATAGCTATTCCAGATGACCGCTCCACCGAGTAACAGGATCAAAGCAATAAACAAGGTCGCGATATGAATATGTAGCGGAAGTTGGCGGGGAAGGCTGGATGCGGCGCGCGAACTCATCAGAAGGCTCTCCCGGTGTTGTCAAAATGATTGATTTAAGCAATAAGTCTTTGATAAAACGAGAACCGAGTTTTCGACAACCTCTCACTAGCCCTATCCTTCCGGTTCACGCATTCGTCCATCATCCAGTTCCAGCACCCGGTCGCAATATGCCGCCAGTTCCTGATCATGCGTGACCAGCACCAGGGTCGCGCCCTGTTCGCGATTGAGGGCGAACAGCAATTCGATGATGCGATGACCAGTCTTTTGATCGAGATTACCGGTCGGTTCATCAGCAAACAACACATCGGGACGACCGGCGAAAGCGCGGGCGATGGCCACCCGTTGCTGTTCGCCTCCTGACAGCTGCGAGGGATAATGCCGGGCGCGGGCCTGTAATCCAACCCGTTCCAGCAACTCCAGCGCCTGCTGGCGGGCATCGGCTTGTCCGGCCAGCTCCAGCGGTAGCATGATATTTTCCAGGGCGGTCAGTCCGGTCAGCAATTGAAAGGACTGGAATACAAAGCCCACTCGCTGCGCCCGCAATAAAGCGCGCCCATCTTCATCCAGACTGTTTAAATTCACCCCCGCCAGCCACACTCGGCCCTGCGTCGGGGCATCCAGACCGGCAAGCAGCCCGAGCAGCGTCGACTTGCCCGACCCGGATGCGCCGACCACCGCGACGCTTTCGCCTTTGAAAATGTTAAAATGAAGAGCGTCAAGGATGGTCAATGGACCTTCCGGGCTGGTTACCTGTTTGCCCAGGTCTTCAACTCGAATAATCGTCTCAGCGACCGGGTTGTCCGATGTCGACCGGGCGGCTACGTTTACGCCACTGCCCGCTTCCGAATCATGATCCATACGCATGGCCAGGCTCTCCACAGATGAAAAAGACGAATTGCTCACGTTGGTTTCCAGTTGCGCTGTTATGGCTGGCGGTCTTGTGCATGGCTCCGGTTCACGCTGAAGCGCCGGTTATTCTGGTATTCGGTGACAGCCTGAGCGCTGCCTATGGCATTCCGGCTGAACAGGGCTGGGTGAGTTTGTTGCAACGCCGGTTGGCGGAGCGCGGCTATCCACACCAAGTCGTCAACGCCAGCATCAGCGGCGATACGACCAGCGGGGGTCTCAGCCGGTTGCCAGCGGCGCTGGAACGGCACCGCCCCGCTTTAATCATTTTGGAACTCGGCGCAAACGATGGACTGCGCGGACAACCGCCGATGGTCATGAACCATAATCTGGCGCAGATGATCGAACTTTCGCAACAAGCGGGCGCCCAGGCGCTCCTGGCCGAAATGCGCATTCCGCCGAATTATGGCCCTCTGTACACGCAAAAGTTTCAGGCGACCTTTGGCGAACTGGCGCAGCGTTACGCTATCCTCTTAATTCCTTTTATGCTGGATGGCGTTGCAGGCAATCCGGCGCTGATTCAGGACGATGGCTTACACCCGCGCGCCGAGGGACAACCCCGGATTCTGGAAAATGTCTGGAAAGTTTTGGAAAGTGTGTTGAAGTAGTAGTTTTTCGCAAATCAAAACCCATGGAGCGATGCCTGAATGACGCCCACTACCATGCATGCTGTGCGCATCCATACCTATGGCGGTCCCGAGATGCTGCACTATGAAGAGGATGTCCCCCTGCCTTCGCTCAACCCGGATGATCTACTGATTAAGGTCCAGGCGGCGGCGGTCAATCCCGTGGACTGGAAAATCCGCGAGGGTTGGTTGCAAAACATCCTCCATCATACCCTGCCGTTGACCCTGGGCTGGGATGTGTCCGGTGAGGTCGTAGCCCTTGGCGCCGCAGTCAATGAGTTTGCCATTGGCGATGCGGTGTATGCTCGCCCGGATATTGAACGTGACGGCGCTTATGCCGAGTTCATCGCCGTCAAGGCCAGCGAAGCGGCTCGCAAACCGGCCACACTGGATCATGTCCACGCCGCCGCCGTGCCGCTGACGGCCTTAACCGCCTGGCAGTCGCTGGTAGACGCCGCCCAGTTGCAGGCCGGTCAAACCGTGTTGATCCACGCCGCGGCCGGCGGCGTCGGCAGCCTGGCGGTGCAACTGGCCAAGGCGCTGGGCGCTCGTGTCATTGCCACAGCTTCAGCAATGAATACCGGACTGGTGACGCAATTGGGCGCGGATCAGTTCATCGACTATACGCAAGTTCCCTTCGAAGAGGTCGTCAAAAACGTAGATGTGGTGTTCGACACCATCGGCGGCGATACGCAGGAGCGTTCCTGGCCGGTGTTGAAACCCGGCGGCATCCTGGTGTCCGTGGTGGACCCGCCGCCGGAAGCGATCGCCGTCAAGCACCGCGTGCGCAGCGCCTTCGTGTTTATTAAGCCCAGCGGCGAGCAACTGACCGCCATCGCCCGGTTAATTGACGAAGGACGCATAAAGCCAATTATCCATACCGTATTGCCGCTCAAGCAAGTGCGTCAAGCCCATGTCATCAGCCAGGGAGGGCACGCGCGCGGCAAAATTGTTCTGCGCGTCGCTGACTAAGGGCGGCGCTCGGCCTGAAATTCCCCCTGGCTTCTCTTTGGATACAGGCTCAGTATTAAAATTTAATTATTAAAGTCAATAAGCACCAAGCACCGTCTGCATGGCGAGGAATTTGGTCAGGAGAGCGCTGATCGCAAGACAACCTGGTTTCAATCCTGACGCCAAGCGGCGCATAATACCCTTAATAGATTCCAGCAAAACCGAGGAGAACCCCGCATCATGAGCGTCGAAACCATCGTCACCCAGCCCTTCAAAGATCAAAAGCCCGGCACCTCGGGACTGCGCAAGAAAGTTAAGGTTTTCCAGAAACCGAATTATCTGGAAAATTTCGTGCAGTGTGTTTTCGACACCCAGCGCGAGCTAGAAGAAGCGCCACTGGTCGTTGGCGGAGATGGCCGCTACTATAACCGGCAAGCGATCCAGATTATCCTGCGCATCGCCGCTGCGAATGGTTGCGCCCGGGTGCTGCTGGGTCAAGGCGGCATTTTCTCGACCCCGGCGGTTTCTCATATGATCCGCAAGCACAACGCCCGGGGTGGACTGATCCTGTCCGCCAGCCATAATCCGGGAGGGCCGGACGAGGATTTCGGCATTAAATTCAACACTCCAAATGGTGGACCTGCACCGGAAAAGGTGACCGAAGCCATCTACACCGCCAGCCTGCATATTAATCGCTATCATATCCTGGGCACCCCCGATATTGACTTGGACAAGATTGGCACAACCTTTGTCGGCGACATGCAAGTGGATATCGTGGATTCCGTCAGCGACTATGCGGATTTGATGGAAAATTTGTTCGATTTCGACAAAATCCGCGCCCTGTTCCAGTCCGGTTTCCGGATGCGCTTCGACGCCATGCATGCCGTAACCGGTCCCTACGCCCGCGAGATCATCGAGAACCGTTTGGGCGCTCCAGCAGGGACCGTGATCAACGGCATACCGCTGGAAGACTTCGGTCATGGCCATCCCGATCCCAATCTGGTGTACGCCAAGGAACTGGCTGATTACCTGTTTGGGCCGGATGCGCCAGACTTTGGCGCAGCCTCGGATGGCGATGGCGACCGTAACATGGTCCTGGGCCGGCATTTCTTCGTTACGCCCAGCGACAGTCTGGCGGTGATCCTGGCGAATGCGACATTGGCTCCCGGCTATCGCGCTCATCTCAGTGGCGTCGCCCGTTCCATGCCCACCAGTCAGGCCGCCGATCGGGTCGCTGCCAAACTGGGATTGAACTGCTACGAAACGCCAACTGGCTGGAAATTCTTCGGCAATCTGCTCGACGCTGGCAAGATTACGCTGTGCGGCGAGGAGAGCTTTGGCACCGGCTCCGACCATGTGCGCGAGAAAGATGGCCTGTGGGCGGTCTTGTTCTGGCTCAACATTCTGGCCGAGCGCCAGCAGTCAGTGGCCGAGATCGTGTGCGAACACTGGCGGACCTATGGGCGCAACTACTACACCCGCCATGACTACGAAGCCGTAGACAGCGCCGCCGCCAACGGCCTGGTCGATGCTTTGCGCGCCGCGAGCGCAACTTTGCCCGGTCAGCAACTCGGCTCCTATACTGTCGATTACGCCGACGATTTCCGTTACGTTGATCCGATTGACGAGAGCGTCAGCGAAAAGCAGGGCATCCGGATCGGTTTTAAGGATGGATCGCGGATTGTTTACCGCCTGTCCGGCACCGGCACTGAAGGGGCCACACTGCGGGTTTACATTGAGGCTTATGAACCTGATCCCGCCAAGCATGAGCTGGACACCCAACAGGCGCTGGCGGAGTTGATCAATATTGCCAACAGTCTCGCTGGCATTCGTGAGCGCACTGGGCGGAACGAGCCAACGGTGATCACCTGACTAGCGATTAGAAATGTCCGTAGGGCGGATTAGATAATAGCAAAGGGGGAAGTCAATCCCCCGAATCCCCCTCGTTTCTAAGAGACTAATGGAATGGTCCGCCCCGCTCCCCCAATGAGCCAAAAGCGGGCGCACTCAGTAATGTTGTCAATCATCATCTATAAAGATACCTTGGGTATTTTCATAGTAAGCGTTCACCTCCCTCCTTTGAAAAAGGGAGGGGATTGTGCACGGGCGACGACTCTAAAATCTCCCTGATCCCCCTTTGCTAAAGGGGGAACTGAACGGTTTTTTCATGAACTGGCAAATCGGTCGCTTAGACCTGCAGTTTGAGGGACTAATCGCCTGAAAAATCGAACATCGCGTTATTATGGAAACTTCAAAGACTTTAAGGAAGCTATTACAACCTGTTTGAACCAAACACATACTACTTAATAAAGACGAACGTAAGACGTTTGCTTAGCTCGTTGGAGGCTGCCTAAAACACCTCTTGGAGCGTACTGAACACAGGACCAGTCATGCAAAGCACCGAATCCGCGCCGGCGACAAATCAACTGGCTCTCAACGAACGCACCCAACATTTGTTGAGGGCGCTGGTTGAGCGCTACATTCGCGACGGTCAGCCGGTTGGATCGCGGACGCTAGCGCGCGATGCCGGCCTGGATTTGAGTCCAGCCACCGTGCGTAATGTGATGGCGGATCTGGAAGATCTGGGCTACCTGCGCGCCCCGCATACTTCTGCCGGTCGCGTGCCCACTGCCCGGGGTTACCGGTTCTTCATTGATGCGTTGCTGCGCCTGCGGCCTCTGGATCATCAGGAAGTGGAAATCCTGCGCCGTCACATCGGTCAACCGGTGCAAAGCAGCGCTGATCTAGCGCGATCCGTTTCAAATCTGCTGTCCGGGGTCACCCGGTTAGCTGGAATTGTCATGCTGCCCCGCCGTAATGTAGTCACCCTGCGCCACGTAGAGTTTTTGCCGCTGTCCGAAACCAGGGTGCTGGCGATCCTGGTGCTCAATACCCAGGAGGTGCAGAACCGTATCATCCAGACGCGCCGGCCCTATAGCGCCGGGGAGCTGCAACAGGCGGCGAACTATTTGAACGCCCAGTTTGCCGGCCAGGAGATTCAGCAGGTGCGGGAAGTCTTGCTGGGGGAACTGCGCGAGGCCCGTGACAGCCTCGACCGCCTGATGCAGACCGTCATGGAAATGGCGGAACAAACCTTTGAGACAGCGCCAGATGGCGAGGATTATGTGGTGGCCGGCCAGACCCATTTGATGCAATACGCGGACCTGTCCGATCTCGACAAGCTGCGGCAGTTGTTTGAAGCGTTTAATCACAAACGTGATTTATTGCACCTGTTCGACCAGTGTCTGCATGCCGAAGGCGTGCAAATCTTCGTTGGCGAAGAATCCGGTTTCGAGGTGTTGGAAGGTTGCAGTGTGGTCACCGCCCCGTACAGCGTAGAAGGACAGGTGCTGGGCGTACTCGGCGTCATCGGCCCGACGCGGATGGCTTACGATCGGGTAATTCCAGTGGTCGACGTGACTGCGCGATTGCTGGCGGCGGCGCTGAACGACCATGCTTGATGGGCCAGGGGCATCCTGGATTCCGCTTCGCTCCATCCAGGCTACGAGTTACGAGCTGCAAGCTATCGATCTGTCCGCGATGAGGAACTGATAGGTGGTAAGATCCGCCTCCCTACTCTTCAAAGCCAGCAAGTCCCAATGTCCTACCGTCAACCGCGAATTACCCGATTCGATCAAATCGCACCGCTGCGCCGCCCATTGATCCAGCCAATCCGTTGCATCAGGCGCGATCTCACGGACTACGGTAATCCAGCCCTCCAATAGCGTCGCCTGTAGCGTTATTTGCTCAGGCTCCAACCGCCAGGGACTGGGACGTAACTCGACTTGATAATCCAGGCGTTCCAGCATCTTCCCAAATTCGGGAGCGGCCCACGGCCCCAGCGCCGGGCCAAAGCCTTTATCAGTGCGCTGGTGGTGATTGATCCATTCACGGACTCTCTCATCACCTGCCAGCGCAGGTTCCCAAACAATGGTTCCGTCATAGCTGAGTACAATGAACACCACCGCCTGAGCGGCCCGGCAATGCTGAGCCAATTGATCCAGCCAGTCTGCCGAGACCAGATCAATCAGCGCGGAAGCGGTTACCAATTGCACGCTCTGAAAATCCAACGACTCCCAATCAGCCAAATTCAGGCACTGTCGCTCAACTTGCCAGAAAGCATTTGATGAACCGCTATTGCCCTGAGCTAATAGCGCTGGATCATGATCAATCAGCCGCCAGTATTGTTCGCCGCCCAGTAAAGGCGCGAGAAAGCGGAAATTAGCGCCGGTTCCACTGGCCAGATCCAGCACTGCAAGCGTATCCAACCGCTCTCGCCATTCAAGCAACCGGGCCGTCAACTCTGCATTACGCGACGCTGTATCTACTGGTTCACGCAGCGCCAGCCATTTCGCGGAAAAACTGCTTATTTTGCACTCTTGGACCCTAATACCCTCAACGGTCTCTCCATGCATGTGACGCCCCATGCCCTGAATACTCTACAACAACTCATCAAACTGTTGATTCTCGTTCGGGATACATAAAACCTTGACGCCTGATACCTACTCCAGCAACGCCGCCACCACCGCATCGCCCATCGCCTGGGTGCCCACCGCCGTCATTCCGGTTGCCGTAATGTCCAGGGTGCGCAAACCCTGGTCCAATACCCGGCCCACGGCGCTCTCAATCCGCTCAGCCAGTTGTGGCTGATTCAAGCTATAGCGCAACAACATCGCCGCGGATAAAATCGTTGCCAATGGGTTAGCCATGCCCCTGCCAGCGATGTCTGGCGCAGAACCATGAATCGGCTCATACAAGCCTTTCCCATGCGCATCCAGCGAAGCCGAGGGCAACATGCCAATTGAGCCGGTCAACATGGCGGCGCAATCGGAAAGAATATCGCCAAACAGGTTTCCGGTAACGATCACGTCAAACTGTTTCGGCGCGCGCACCAGTTGCATGGCGGCGTTATCCACATATTGATGAGACAGAGCAACATCGGGATAGTCCTTCGCCACCCGGATCACGACCTCCCGCCATAACTCCGAAGTTTCCAGCACATTGGCCTTATCCACCGAACAGACCTTGCGCTGGCGCTTGCGAGCGGCTTCAAACGCAATCTGGGCAATCCGTTCGACCTCGGATTCCCGATACGTCATAGTGTTAAACCCTTCCCGTTCACCGCTTTCCAAGGTGCGAACGCCGCGCGGCTGGCCGAAATAAATACCGCCATTCAGTTCACGGACAATCAGAAGATCCAGGCCAGCGACGATCTCGGATTTCAGCGCCGAAGCCGAGGCCAATTGCGGGTAGAGCAACGCCGGGCGCAGATTGGCGAACAATTGCAGATCGGCGCGAATCGCCAGCAGACCGCGTTCCGGGCGCAAGGGCCGGTCAATTTGCTCCCACTTCGGGCCACCGACCGCGCCGAGCAAAATGGCGGCGGCATTCCGAGCCTGGCGGCGGGTGACCTCGGGATACGGGTCGCCCAGTTCATCGACCGCGCAACCGCCCAGCAGACCGTATTCCAGCGTCGCGTCTAAGCCGCATTCCTGGCGCAGACACTCCAGCACTTTCGCCGCCTCGGCAATAATTTCAGGACCAATCCCATCGCCGGGGAGGATTAATATCTTATGAGTCATGACCGTTTCCGGATTTGAGGCTGTCAAGCAAAGAGCCAGGGAGCTTCCTCGCGCCGGCGAATCTCGTAGGCGCGAATCTCATCGGCGTGGCGCAGGGTCAGGCCAATGTCGTCCCAGCCATTGATCAGGCATTGTTTGCGGAACTCATCGACATCGAAGCGAAAGACGGCGCCACCTGACGTTGTGACCGTCTGCGCATGCAAATCCACCACTAATCGGTACCCCGATGTTGCTTCAACCTCGCGGAATAACCGATCTACCGTATGCGTATCCAGCACCACCGGCAGCAAACCGGACTTGAAGCAGTTGGTAAAGAAAATATCGGCGAAGCTCGGCGCAATCACGCAGCGGATGCCGTACTCATCCAACGCCCATACCGCGTGTTCCCGCGAGGAGCCACAACCGAAATTCTCTCGCGCCAACAGAATGCTTGCGCCCTCGTAGCGGGGCTGGTTCAGGCTGAAGTCGGGATTGAGCGGTCGCTTCGCACAGTCCATGCCCGGTTCGCCGTGATCCAGATAACGCCACTCGTCAAACAGGTTGCCGCCAAAGCCGGTGCGCTTGATGGATTTCAAAAACTGCTTGGGAATAATGGCGTCGGTATCAACGTTAGCGCGGTCGACAGGGGCCACCAGACCCTTGAGCTGGTTAAAGACTTTCATTGAACAAACTCCTTGGAATCTCAAAACGTCCGCACGTCGACGAAATGGCCGACAATCGCCGCCGCCGCCGCCATCGCCGGGCTGACTAGATGCGTCCGCCCGCCCTGTCCCTGCCGCCCCTCGAAATTGCGATTCGAGGTTGCTGCGCAATGCTCGCCGGGCAACAAACGGTCGGCGTTCATCGCCAGGCACATTGAACAACCCGGCTCGCGCCATTCAAAACCGGCTTGTTTGAACACGCGATCCAGGCCCTCGGTTTCAGCCTGGTGCTTGACCAAGCCGGACCCTGGCACAACCAACGCTTGCTTGAGACTCGACGCCACCGTGCGACCCTGAATCACCGCCGCTGCAGCTCGCAAATCCTCGATACGGCCATTGGTGCAGGAACCGATAAACACCCGGTCCAACGCGATGTCCGTAATGGGAGTATTTGGCTCCAGACCCATGTACTGTAACGCTTTCTCCATGCCGCTGCGTTTGACTGGGTCCAGTTCGCGGGCCGGATCGGGAATGCATTCATCCACCGCCGCCACCATTTCCGGCGAAGTACCCCAAGTCACCTGCGGCTTGATGGTCGCTGCGTCCAGGGTCGCCACCCGGTCGAAGACCGCATCCGGGTCGCTGTGCAATTCTTGCCAGGCCGCCACGGCGCGCAGCCATAAGTCACCCGCTGGCGCGAACGCCCGATTCTGGAGATATTCAATCGTAGTTTCGTCTACAGCGATCATGCCTGATCGAGCGCCAGCCTCAATCGCCATGTTGCAGACAGTCATGCGTCCTTCCATACTTAATGCCCGGATTGCGTCGCCGACAAACTCAATGGCGTAACCTGCGCCGCCAGCGGCGCCAATCTGGCCAATGATCGCCAGCACCATATCCTTAGCGGTCACGCCCTCGCCGATTTCACCCTCCACGCGCACCTGCATGGCTTTGGATTTTTTCTGGATCAGGCATTGGGTCGCCATGACATGCTCGACCTCGGAGGTGCCAATGCCGAACGCCAGGGCGGCAAACGCGCCATGGGTCGAGGTGTGCGAGTCGCCGCAGACTACTGTCATACCGGGCAGCGTTGCGCCCTGTTCCGGCCCGACAACATGCACGATGCCTCGGCGCATATCGCCGATCGGGAAATAGCGCAGATCGTAGCGGCGAGCGTTATCATCCAGCGTCTCGACCTGTAGGCGGGACACCGGATCGTCGATCTCGGTAAAGCCAGGGGTGGTTGGCGTGTTGTGATCAGGCATGGCGACCATGGAATCCCGCCGCCACGGCTGACGACCCGCTAGCTGCAAACCGCCGAAGGCTTGGGGCGAGGTGACTTCATGCACCAGATGACGGTCGATATAGAGCAACGCCGTCCCATTCGTGTCGGTGTATACGACATGAGCATCCCAAAGCTTGTCGTAAAGGGTCTTGCCCGCCATGATGAATCCTCTTGCCAGTCGCGAAATTCTCGAAGAGATGGGTTTGTCGGAATGTTATTCTAACTGAATCCCGGTTGTGGAGTTAGCGCAGCAATCCGTAGGTTGAACACGGGACGTGTCCGACAATTCGGTATTCCTGTCGGGCAACGCTACGCTTTTGACCGACCTACAGCATCCAGGCTACGAGTCGCAATTCGGTCTGTGTAAAAAAAATCGACGACCCATCCTTGCAGGCCATGTTATCCAGCGTAGCGCCATTTCGCTCATTTGACTCCTGCGCCGTTGTATGAGACTTTTTTAAACTCGCCTCGCCCCCTTGCCATCACCGACAAAGGACCCCCTAATGTGCGGATTCGCCGGCGAAGCCCGATTTGACCTTCAAGACGCCGACATCAGCGCCGTAGCCCGCATGGGTGAGGTGCTGCGACCCCGCGGCCCGGATGCCGCGGGCGCTTTCCAACAGGGCCAGGTCGCCCTGGCTCACCGCCGCCTGCGCATCATCGACCTGTCGGAACATGCGCAACAACCGATGACCGACCCCGATCTGGGCCTGACCCTGGTCTTCAACGGCTGCATCTACAACTACCAGGAACTGCGCCAGGAGCTGGAAGCGCAGGGCTACCGTTTCTTCTCTCACGGCGACACCGAAGTCGTCCTCAAAGCTTTCCACGCTTGGGGCCGCGCGTGCGTCAACCGCCTGCACGGCATGTTCGCTTTCGCTCTGTGGGAGCGGGATAGCGGCTGTCTGACCCTGGCCCGCGACCGCTTCGGCATCAAACCGCTGTACCTGGCTCCGGTGACCGGCGGCCTGCGCTTCGCTTCCTCGCTCCCGGCCCTGCTGGCGGGTGGGCAGATCGATACGCGCATCAATCCTGTGGCCCTGCATCACTACCTGAGTTGGCACGCCGTTGTGCCGCCCCCGCATACCATTCTGCAAGGCGTACAAAAACTGCCGCCGGCGACTGTCACCCGTTTCACCGCGGACGGAACCCGCACCGACTACACCTACTGGCGACTGTCAGTCCGCACTGATCCGGAGTCGGCCCGCTTGAGCGCCGCCGAGCGCGAAGAACAAATCGCGGATGCTTTGCGCAAAGCAGTGTCCCGACGCATGGTTGCCGACGTGCCGGTTGGCGTCCTGCTCTCCGGTGGGGTCGACTCCAGTCTGGTCGTTGCCTTGCTCTCGGAACTGGGTCAACACGACTTACAGACATTCTCCATCGGTTTTGAAGACGCCGGCGGCGAAGTGGGTAACGAATTCGTCTACTCGGACCAGGTGGCCGAATACTTCGGGACCCGCCACCATCGCATCCATATCCCCACGTCTAACCTGCTCGACGCCTTGCCGAAAGTTATTCAGGCCATGGCCGAACCGATGGTGAGCTACGACAATGTTGCGTTCTACCTGCTCTCTCAGGAAGTCTCCAAACACGTCAAGGTCGTGCAAAGCGGGCAGGGCGCTGATGAAGTCTTCGCTGGCTACCACTGGTATCCCCACCTGGCGGAAAGCCAGGACGCCGTCGCCGATTATGCCCGGGTGTTCTTCGACCGCGATCACGCCGAATATCTGAAGGTCGTCGATTCGACTTTCGCCAGCGACGATTTCAGTCTTGACTACTTGCGCGCCCACTTTGCCGAGGTGGATGCGCCGACCCCGCTGGATAAGGCTCTGCACCTCGACACCACCGTGATGCTGGTTGACGATCCGGTCAAGCGCGTGGACAACATGACCATGGCCTGGGGTTTGGAAGCGCGAGTGCCGTTCCTCGATCACGAACTGGTGGAACTGGCCGGACGGTTGCCGCCTGAGGACAAACTGGGCGATGACGGCAAGGCGGTGCTTAAATCCATTGCCCGCCGCATCGTGCCGCGTGAGGTGATCGATCGCCCCAAAGGCTATTTCCCGGTGCCCATTCTCAAATACCTGGAGGGGCCGGTGCTGGACATGGTGCGCGATGCGCTCACCCATCAGCGCGCCCGCGAGCGCGGTCTGTTCCGCCCAGAATATGTGCAAACCCTGCTCAGCGCCCCCGCGGAACACATCACCCCCTTGCGCGGCTCTAAACTTTGGCAAGTGGCGCTTCTGGAATTGTGGCTGCAAATCCACTCTCTCTGACCTGATCGTTATCACTCAAGGGGCTTTCTTCAAGTGCGCCATGGCGGCAGCCTGGGCACACGGTTTGTCCGCCCGATTCAGTGACAACCTCGGTGCGCCCTTGACTGACGCGCTCACAATCGCCGCCAGGCAAGTTCTCATTAACTAAGGGTAAGCCGAATGTCCGTGGCTGACGCCGCGCGTCATTCCCCGCGAGCGGTTCCTGGCGCTAAAATGACAATTCTATTAATCACCGAAGTAAATCCATGATAGAACCACTCCAGACGGTGGGCGAGGTGTACTTGGTCGGCGCCGGTCCCGGTGATCCGGAATTATTGACGCTGAAGGCGTTGCGCCTGATGAAGCAGTCCGACGTGGCGGTTTATGACCGGCTGATCGGTCCAGAAATCCTGGAATTGCTGGAGTCCCGGGTTGAGCGAATTTTCGTTGGCAAAGCTCCAGATCATCACACCCTGCCCCAGCAAGACATCAACCGCTTGCTGGTTAATCTAGCCCTCGAAGGTAAAAAAGTGTTGCGCCTGAAAGGCGGCGATCCCTTCATCTTTGGCCGGGGCGGCGAAGAGATTCAAACGCTGATGGCGGCGGGTATTCCGTTTCAGGTGGCGCCAGGCGTAACCGCCGCCGCCGGTTGCGCCGCTTACGCCGGCATTCCGCTGACCCATCGCGATTACGCGCAAAGCTGTGTATTTGTAACCGGCCATCTCAAGGAAGGCATGCTGGATTTGAACTGGCCGGTGCTAGTACAGCCGAGGCAGACGGTCGTGTTTTACATGGGGCTGAAGAGCGTCGGGCATATTTGCGAGCGGTTGCGCGAACATGGCATGGCGGCGGATATGCCAGCGGCGCTGGTGGAGCAGGGCACCCTGGTCGGGCAGCGGGTCCATGTCGGCACGATCGGCGAATTGCCTCGGCAACTGGAAAGCGCTGGCGCACGCTCGCCGGCGCTCTTGATCGTAGGTAACGTGGTAAGATTACATCCGCAATTGATGTGGTTTCAGCCGGATCGCCCTGCATAGCCCCTGTCCCTGCTGAACGAGAAACTCAGTCATGCCCCAAAAGTTATCCACGCAGCGACTCTCCACGCTCATTGCCTTTCCTGAGCGCGCTAACTCCTTCGCGCTACCGCGCGCTTTAGCGGATCGTTACCAGGTGATGCGGGATTTGGCCGCCCGGAGCGCAGAGGCAGATTTAGTACTGGTGGAATCCCGGTCGCAACCAGGGCAACGGGCCGTGGCCAAACTCTATCGTTCCGGCATCCAGCCCAAAAGCGAGGTGTTGCAGTGGATCAGCACTCAAGCGCCGCGTTATGTCGCGCAACTGCTGGAATACGGCCAGGCGGACGGAATCGGCTATGAACTCTTTGAATATGCCGAACAGGGTTCCCTGCGCGACTGGATGGCGGCAGGACCACTGGCCGAGGTGGATGCCTGGGAGATTCTGGCCGAGTTGGGCGCGGCGCTGAAGGAACTGCATGAGCACAATATCCCGCACCGGAATTTGAAGCCGGAAAACGTGCTGGTGCGCCGCCGACAGCCCTTGCAACTGGCGTTGACCGGCTTTGGCGTCGCCGCGCTGGCGGACGCTATGCCCGGATTGACCGCACCTCCCGACGCCATGCGTTATGGCGCGCCGGAAATGATGTCTGGAACGGTGGGCATCGCCGCGGATTACTGGTCGTTGGGCATGATTCTGCTGGAAGCGCTGACCGGTCGCCATCCTTTTGCCGACCTGTCGGCAATGGTGATTCGCTACCAATTGCAGGTGCGTCCCGCGCCGGTTCAAGACTTGGCTGAACCGTGGCGCACCTTGTGCCGGGGACTGCTGCTGCGCGATCCAGAGCAACGTTGGGGCGCCCCGGAGATTCGTCGCTGGCGGGCCGGTGATGATCGATTAGCGTCACCCATCGATACGGCCCAACCGGAAGCGGTTACTTTCCGTCCCCGCCGGTTTTATCGTTTAGCGGTTGGCGTTGAATGCCGCAGCGCCCGCGAACTGGCGGCGCAAATGGCGCGGCACTGGGAGGAGGCCCGCGAGGATCTGCTGCGCGGCGCCATCGGTGACTGGCTACGCCATGATCTGGGCGAACAGGAAGCGCCCAAGGCCGCGCTAGAGGTGCTGGAGGTCCGCGACATGGATGCCGATGAGCGTCTGGCCCGGTTGTTGGCGCATCTGGCGCCGGATCTGCCGCCGGTGTGGAAGCAATGGAGCCTGGCGGCGAACGATCTGGCGGCGACCGCGCAAGCGGTGCTGGAGGGCGATGCCGCCAGCCAGGCGCTATTCCTGGAACTGGACCGGGTTCCGCCGGATATTCTGGGTATTTACGCGGCGGCGGGCAATGCAGAATGCCAGTGGCTGCAATCCGCTTGGCGGGCAATGGCCGTGGAATATGAAAGAACCTGGCAAATAGCGGTGACCTACGGTATGCCAGCCAAGGTGCATCCGGATTGGGCGGTAGTTCTGGCCGAATTGCTGTTGGCTACCGTGTCGCCTGCGTTTCAGGAGCAGATTCAGCGAGAAGTCGATCGTCTGGCGCGCCGGGTACAGCAACCCCCCGCCTGGTTGACGGCCCTGCTGGACGCCTCGACGCAAAGCAGCGTGGCGCTGGCGTTGAAAGTCGTGCTGCGCTGGCTGCCGCTGATGGAGGAAATTCAGCGCTACACGGCGCCTCGCCTGGAAGCTTTGTTGGAGGAGTTTGCGATCCTGCATCGCAGCCCGGATTTCCGGAACGCCCTGGACGGGTTTGATCAGAATCTCCGCGATGGAGTTTATGACAGCCTCCAAGCCGTGCAACAGGCTTTAGACGCCTTGCGGCAGGATGCGCAAGCGTTGGCCGAGGTCTTGCGCAGTTACTACGCCTTGTCGGAACAAATCGCCGTGAACAGCGCCGCCTGCCCGGTATTGCGGCAATGGCAATCCCGGGTCGCTACGCCGCGCTATGCAGACGCCCAGGTGCTGGAACAAGACCTGACGCGCCCTTTTCACTGGCGGGTCAGCGTGGATGGTTGGGAACGGCCAGCGGCTTCGCCATTGAATTGGGAACACGACAGTCGCGCGTTGCCGGGCGTCCCGTCGGGCAAGACGGTGGTGGCGTTCAGTCCGGATGGGCGCTGGCTGATCAGCGGGGGGGTGGATCACACAGTGCGGTTGTGGCCCATGGAGGGTCGAGGCGGCGTGAGAACTTTTGCCGGGCATAGCGGCGCGGTTAACGCGGTGGCGTTCAGTCCGAATGGGCAATTGATCGCTAGCGCTGGTGACCGCACCATCCGGTTATGGCGAATACAGGGCGGCCCGTGTCTGGCGACCTGGCGTGGTCACGCCGGAATGGTAAACGCCATCGCTTTCAGTCCCGATGGACAATGGTTGGCCAGCGCAAGCGGCGATCGCACCGTGCGATTGTGGCGGGTGGAGAGTGGGCAGTGTGCGGCAACGCTGGCCGGACATGCAGGCGGGGTCAGCGCGATTGCCTTTGGACCGGATGGGCGGTTGATCGCCAGTGGCGGCGCCGATCGCACGGTGCGACTGTGGCGGGTTGACCTTAAACAGTGCATTGCAGTGCTACCCGGACGCACGGGCCGAGTGACTTCGGTCGCGTTCAGCGCGGATGGTCGCTGGCTGGCCAGCGGCAGCGGCAGCTTTTCCGAGCGCCGGCGAGACGATGATACGGTGCGGCTGTGGCGCGTGGAGAATCGGCAATGTGTAGCCGCGTTCCCAGGGCATACCAGCAGCGTGAACACCGTGGCCTTTAGTCCCGATGGACGGTTGCTTGCGAGCGGCAGTGGCGACCGCACCGTGCGGCTGTGGCGCGTGGAGAACCGGCAATGCGCGGCGATTTTGCCGGAACGCGCCGGGCAGGTCACCAGTGTGGCGTTCAGTCCCGATGGACGGTGGCTGGCCAGTGGTTGCGAGAGCGGGTTGGTGATATGGAATCGCGTGCAGATGACGACGCTGGAGCTTTCCCTGGAAGAATTAGCCGCATGGGAGAAGGCGCGCGCGGGTCAGTATAGTGAAATTCAACTGGCGCCAGTCCCACTATCGACAAGTCATTCCTAGAGACCGCCAAAAAATCATCCTTCTTTTATCAAAAGCTTATATAAAAACGCTAGTGCATACTTTACTTTATACTGATGCATTAGACTTGCTCCGAAGCATGAGGTAGTAGGTAGTTACGCTGATTGAACAATTTTTCCAGCGCGCCGATCATCGCAGTTATGGAGTAAGCGTTCACTTCCCCCCTTTGAAAAAGGAAGGCCGGGGGGGGATTGCGCATGGGCGACGGGGCCAAAATCCCCCCTAACCCCCCTTTGCCAAAGGGGGGGACTGAACGGTTACGTTATGGACAGTCACCTGAAGACGGAGCGCCATAGATGCGAGCCACTTCGCAGTACGCTGGCCTCGGTTTCTGTGGATCAACCTGATATTTCGCTTCCCAGCGTTCCCCCATCGGCGCATTGGGATTCTGGTATTTCTCGGTCATGATGTACGTGACTCTGGGCTTGTTCCAGGCGCCGCCCCCACGATTGAAATCGGTGAGCGCAAAGTTAGGTTCAGGCGCGGCGAGCCAGAAGCGGTACTCATTTACGAAGGCGCAAGCGCCCAGGAAGTATGCGGGCTTGCTGGGTCGCCACATGGACTGGAACTGGTCTTTGACCCATTCAGCCTGACCGGTTTCCGTGGGGGGATTGGATTCATCCAAACTCCGCCCATATTCAGTGAACATCACCGGGGTATTAGTCGGAATATTACGGCCCATGAACCAGGCGGGCAGATCATTTTCGATCCAATTTCTCATGAACGGGCCGTCATTGAAGGGATTGGTCGCATAGATAACGCGCGCTTTCCAGAAATTCAGGCCCAACCCTGGTTCCGCGATTATTGCGTTAAACACATCCAGGACTGCACCGCCAGGAAGGCCATATTTAATGCTAAAGGTGACAGGGAAAATAATTGGCAATCGATTCCTGTCAGGAATATTACGCTGGTCTTCCAAATCCTTCCAATACAGAGCAATCTGAGCCACTAGATCAGCTCGCTGGCATTCGCTCCCATCGAATTCATTGAATATTTTTAAGACTCCGGCAGCTGGATCAGGGATCCGGTCATCCTCATAGATATCTCTAAATACCTGCCTCACATTCTCCTGCCAGTTACCGGATTCAGAGCCGCATATTATCTTATAGGTATAATTGGATATAGGAATAGTTACATGCATACCCAATTGATCCGCGTAGGTAAGAAATGGATCATGATTGCGAAGTTTGCGATTCGTGGTCCAATCATAAAGATGGATAAAATTAGCATTGAGTTCTACTTTATATCGACCCAGATCATCACGACCTTGCCGGTCTACGCCGCCTGGCGCATCTTTGCCCCATAGCTGCCGAAAATCGGCATTGTAGAAATCCGAGTCATAGTAAATGGTGTATTTAGCATTTAATTTAGCTTTCGGATTATTCGGGTCTCCAGGCTGATAGTAAGGATTACCCTGTAGATCGTATGTTTGTATTTCACCCTGAAAATAAGGTAAGACCCCGCCAAATCGGGGATCCAGTGGCTTCTCGGGTCCCTGCGGCCCTGGAATATAGGCAATGCCCCGGATATCGGAGAGTCCGAATCTGTGTGCGCGCTCCATTGCGGTCATATCAGCCTGGACTGCCGCAGTAGGCAACGCCGCTGCTGTCAAAGTGAATAGTATTTTACGCCATGATTTCATTGTCTTACCCTTAAATAAATTTGATTTTTTGCAGAATTCACAGATGAGCGTGGCCGTTGAACCCGTTTAAACTCAACGCAATTATTGTTAAACAAGTCTATTAGAGAATTTCGGAAGCGGGCGGTTTTTTACAACACCACCGGCTCTGGTTCAAGTTGAATGCCAAACTCCGCTTGCACCGATGCCTGAATGGCTCGCGCCAGCCGCAACACATCCGCGCCAGCCGCCCCGCCATGATTGACCAATACCAGCGCTTGATGCTCATAAACGCTGACCGGTCCCAGAGGACGGCCTTTCCAGCCGCAATGCTCGATCAACCAGCCGGCGGCCAGTTTGAATGTCCCGTCCGGTTGGGAGTAGTGCGGCAAATTCGGATAACGATTCGCAAGGGACGCGAAGGTTGCCGCTTCGACGCGTGGATTCTTGAAGAAACTGCCGGCGTTGCCGATCTGCGCCGGGTCTGGCAACTTGCGCAAGCGAATGGCTATGACGGCATCGGCGATTTGTCGCGCGGTTGGGGAAACAATTTGCCGCGCTTCCAGTTCCTGCGTCAGGTCGGCGTAACCGGTCACTGGTTGCCAGCGCTTAGGCAGGCGAAAGGTGACCGCTGTAATCAAGTAGCGCCCCGCTGCTTCCCGTTTGAACACGCTATCGCGGTAACCGAACTGGCAATCCGCACGGTCAAGCAGGACTTCTTCACCCGTTTCCAGATCCACCGCTTCCAGGCGGTGAAACCGCTCGGCCACCTCCAATCCGTAAGCGCCGATGTTCTGGACTGGAGCCGCGCCCACTGTGCCGGGAATCAGCGCCAGATTCTCCAGCCCCGGCCAGCCTTGCTTCAATGTCCAGCAGACGAAATCATGCCATTTCTCACCTGCCCCGGCGCGCACGAACCAGGCGTCCGTGTTCTCGGCAATCAGCTCCCGTCCGGCAATGCGCACCTGCAACACCAGTCCGGCAAAATCGCCGGTGAGCACCAGATTGCTGCCGCCACCGAGGATAAAATGCGGCAGAGACGCCCATTCAGGCCGGCTCATCAGTTCAATTAGTCGCTTCGCCGCATCGATGACAGCGAACCAGTTTGCGCGGGCCGGGAGACCAAAGCTGTTCAGCTCATCCAGCGGCACATTGCGTTGCAAAAGACCGGCTGACATCAGCGTCGCTCAGCAACCTGGGGCTGAGGTCAACGCCTGTTGCAGGTCGCTGACCAGTTGATCGATCGCCTCCTGGGGCGTATTCCAGGAACACATCAGCCGGACGCCGCCTACGCCGATAAAGGTGTAAAACTGCCAACCTTTGGCCTGCAAAGTCTGAATGACTGGCTGCGGCAATTCCAGAAAAACGGAATTGGCCTGACGGGGGAACATCGGTTGCAAACCCGCTGCCTCATGCAACCGTTGCTCAAGATAGGCCGCCATGTCGTTGGCACGGCGAGCGTTGCGCAGCCAGGCGCCGGTTTCCAGCATTCCCAGCCAGGGCGCGGCAATGAAACGCATCTTGGAAGCCAGTTGTCCGGCTTGCTTGCAGCGCCAGGCGAAATCAGTCGCCAGTTCCTGATCAAAGAACAGAATCGCCTCGCCAACCGCCATCCCGTTCTTGGTTCCGCCCAGGCACAGCACATCAATACCCGCTTGCCAGGTCATTTGCGCCGGCGTCTGGTCCAGGGTCGCCACCGCGTTAGCGAAACGGGCGCCATCCATATGCATTTTCAACCCATATTGCCTGGCCAGTTCACGCAGATCGCGCAGATCATCCAGGGCGTAAACCGTCCCCAGTTCGGTGGCCTGGGTGACACTGATGACTTTGGGTTTGGGATAGTGAATGTCGGAGCGGCGGGTAATCAGCCGCTCTACGTCGGATGGATTGAGCTTGCCATGTTCACCTTTGGCCAGCAGCAGTTTGGAGCCATTCGAAGCGAACTCTGGCCCGCCGCATTCATCGGTTTCGATGTGGGCGGTCTCATGGCAAATCACGCTGTGATAAGACTGGCAGAGCGCCGCCAGCGATAGGGAATTAGCGGCGGTGCCATTGAACACAAAGAACACTTCGCAATCGGTTTCAAAAAGTTCGCGAAAACGATCAGCCGTCCGCTGAGTCCATTGATCATTGCCATAGGCTGGGGCATCGCCTGAATTCGCTTCCAGCAAGTAGTCCAGAGCTTCCGGACAGATGCCGGAATAGTTATCGCTCGCGAATTGGCGAACAGGTCGATGGATTTTATTCATACGATCAACAGAATACTCCAAATGAAATACTTACTTGTTATTGTCTTTCCACACGGTTTCATTCAGGTAACCTTGAAGAACCAAAAATTGCAATGGTAGATCAACCCGCGCCCGCCAGGCTCGTTCGGAATGTTCCGCGCCCACGAATCTCCGGGTCAGCCAATCCCGGCCTTCCCAATAACCCGCTTTCCGTAGCCATTCATCCATCCGCTGTTGCCAAGGTTCATACTCAGCATCCAGGGTTTCGGTGCCGTAGTCAAAATACAGCCGATGCCGTCCTGCCGAGGGCAAGGCGGCGCCCAGTCCATCCACCAGCGTTTCCTCGCCAATCGGCCAATGGGTGGACAGGCAGCCAGCGCCCCCAAACACGCCGGGATACTCGATCAGCGCATAGAGTGAAATCAGGCCGCCCATGCTCGACCCCATCACCAAGGTATGCGCGGGATCGGGCAAGGTCGGGTAGTGGGCATCAATGAATGGTTTCAGCTCCTCGACCAAAAATTGCAAATATCTATCCGACTGTGGCGCTCCTCCCACCTGTTCGATGAACCGGTTCAGAATGCGTTGTCCTCCGGACGCCATCAATGGTTTCTGCGGCATATATTCCTGAAAACGCAACGGACTGTTCCAGATGCCCACGATGATTGCGCCGGGTTGGCGACCCGCATACATCAGGCGCATCATCGCCTCGTCCATGCCCCAATCGACGCCAATAAAGGACAGCGCCGGATCGAACAGATTCTGGCCATCGTGCATGTAGATGACCGGGTAACGGATTGTTGAATCGGCTGGATCATTCGGTGGACGCCACACATCGACAGGCCGGGACGCGATGTGACGGGATGGGAAACCGGTGTAGCGGGTCAGAAAACCGGTTCCGTCGGAAAACGGTAGAGTGATTTTCGTTAAGGCGCTTACTGTTTTGCTGTTTTTCAAATCGACTCCCGTACAATCTCCCCCAGCCCTACTTGGCGAAGCGCTTCGTTAAGCAATTGGCGCACTTCGCCAACGGTTTCCAGGGCAAGCGCCTGTTGCGCCAGTTCACGCGCTTTGGTCAAGGTAAAGCTGCGGATCGCCCATTTGACCTTGGGCACGCTGACCGCGCCGGCGCTCAGGCTATCCACGCCCATGCCCAACAGCAGCACCGCAGCCCCTGGATCAGCCGGCATTTCTCCGCACAGATTGACGGGCCGGCCCGCCTGATGACCTTCGGCGATGACGTGGGCAATGGCCTTGAGCATGGATGGATGCAGATTGTCATACAGACTGGCCACTCGGGCGTTGTCACGGTCCACCGCCAACAAGTACTGGGTGAGGTCATTGGTGCCGACTGACAGAAAATCCACCCGCCGCGCCAGTTGTCCAGCTTGCCAGACCGCGGAGGGGATTTCGATCATGACCCCGATTTCCGGTCGCGCCGCCGGACAGCCTTCCTCGCACAACTCCCGATGGGCGCGCTCCAGTAACTGCAACGCTTCGTCGACTTCCTCGACCGTGGTGATCATCGGAAACAGGATGCGCAGGTTATTCAGTCCAGTGTTGGCCCGCAGCATGGCGCGCAACTGGGTCAGGAAAATGTCCGGGTGATCCAGGGTGAAACGCATTCCCCGCCAGCCGAGAAATGGATTGCTCTCCTCAATGCGAAAGTAGGGCAAGGTCTTGTCGCCGCCAATGTCCAGTGTGCGCATCACCACGGGCCGCGGGGCAAAGGCGGCCAGCATTTGACGGTAAATCTGATACTGCTCATCCTCGCTGGGAAATGATTCGCGCACCATAAATGCAAATTCGGTGCGATACAGCCCCACCCCGTCGGCGCCGTTATCCATCACCTTGGCGATATCGGTGAGTAAACCGGCCTTGGCATGAAGCGGAATACGATAGCCATCCTGGGTCATCGCCGGTTGCTCGCGCAAAGTCCGCAATTCCTGGGTCAATTCCACTTCATTAGCGATGAGCTGTTGATATTCCTTGCGCATCGCTGCATCGGGGTTGAGATAAACCCGGCCTTGATAGCCATCGACAATGATGGTGTTGCCCTCAAAACGGCCCAAGGGGCGGTCGCCCAAGCCCAACACAGCCGGAATGCCCATGGCCCGAGCCAGCAGCGCAACGTGGGACAACGCCGATCCACGCAGGCACACAATACCGGCCAGTCGCTCCGGCGGCGCTGCCGCCAAGTGGGCGACGCTCATTTCCTCTGCAACCAAAATACAACGTTCAGCCGTAGGTTCCGGCGTCTGCGCCGGCGCGGCGCGCAAGTGATGCAACACCCTTCGGCCCAGATCGCGGATGTCCTCGGCGCGGGTGCTCAGGTAAGGGTCCTCGGCCTGTTCCAGCAACCGCGCCCGCGAGCGGATCGCGTCGCGCCAGGCCGCCGGCGCCCAATGACCGGCCCGAATACCATCCAGCGTATCGCTCAGTAGACTGTCGCTGCTCAACATCATGCGGTAGACCGTGAACAGGGCCTGTTCGGTGGGGGGCAGCAGCGGCGCCAGATGCTCGCTGGCCTCGCGCACCTCTTGTTCGACGGCAGCAATGGCTCGATGGAACGCCGCCTCTTCCGCCGCCGGGTCCAGCGCCGGACGGTCGGGCACATCGTCGAGGTCGGCCAACAGGTGAGGAATAGTGATCGTGCCGATGGCGATGCCGGGCGCGCCGGCGACCCCTTGCAAGGCACGGGTTCCGGTGAACAGGGGTTTCAGCAGCTCTTTGGTGGCGCCGCTGAGGATGGCGTGATTCAGGATGCTGGCCAGTTGCGCTGCGATAGTGACCAGAAAATCCACTTCGGCGGGATGAAAGCGGCGGGTAGCAGTGTGCTGGACGGTCAATACTCCCAGTACGCGCCGGTACTGGATCAGCGGTACGCCCAGAAAGGCATGATAGGCTTCCTCCTCTACCTCGCGGACGGCATAAAAGCGTGGATGGAGCGGCGCATCTTCAAGATTCAGGGGTTCCTGTCGCTCGGCGACCAGACCAATCAGGCCCTGCTGACGGTTCAGCCGAATCTGGCCAATGGCCTGCGGATTCAGCCCGGCGGTAGCCATCAGCACAAACTCACGATTGTCCTCGTCGGCGAGATAGACAGTGCAAGCCGCGCTATTCATCGCATCCCGAATTCGGTTAACGGTAATCGCCAACGCGCTGGACAAATCCGGAGCGGCGCTGACATCCTGAACGATGCGGCGCAGGGTTTCGAGCATAGGGTCCAATTCCTTCCGGTTGGAAATTGTTCGGAACACAGCGTAAGCCGCCATCACGGATTGTGATAGCACTAAGTAATTGAAAAAAATATGGATGTTCAAAGCCTGGTCAGCTCCTCTATCCTCGCGGCCCCCGCGTAGCCCTGGATTATGGACGGGTAACATGATGCTTAAGGTTACCAGCAGGCTCAATGGTTCAGTCGCGCCGAAGGAAGGCAGGTAGAATGTTAGCAAACCGATCCCAATCTCTAATCGAAATCTAATCCCATGAATGATGAAATACAGATGACCCTTGATCCAGCGCGCGCGGGCCGCCTGCTGCGGCTGGCAACCTACGCCTCAGTGGCGACCGCCACGGTATTGATTGCCGCCAAACTGGCGGCGGCGTTAATGACCGGCTCGGTGAGCGTCCTGGCCTCGCTGGTCGATTCGATGATGGACGTGGCGGCGTCGATCATTAATCTTCTGGCGGTGCATTATTCCCTGCAACCGCCGGACCGCGATCACCGCTTCGGTCACGGCAAGGCCGAACCACTGGCCGGTTTGGTGCAAGCGGCGTTTGTGGCCGGTTCAGCCGTATTTCTGGTCCTGCACGCGATCGACCGGCTGCTGTATCCGCAACCGCTCAATGACGCTATGGTAGGGGTTAGCGTCCTGTTATTCGCCATGGTGGCTACCGGAGTATTGCTGCTCTTTCAGCGCCAGGTGATTCGCCGGACCCAGTCCACGGCCATTCGCGCCGACGCCTTGCATTATGCCACGGACCTGTTGACCAACGCCGCCACGATTGCCGCACTGGGACTGGCGATGCTGGGCTGGCCGAGCGCGGATCCGGTGTTTGCCATCGGCATTGCCTTTTACATCCTCTACAGCGCCGGGCAGATTGGCCATGAATCCATTCAGCTGTTAATGGATCGCGAGTTGTCCCCCGAGGTGCATACCCAAATCAAGCAGATTGTGCGCGACCATCCCCAGGTGCGGGGCGTGCATGATGTGCGCACCCGCAGTTCCGGACAAACTTATTTCATCCAGTTGCATTTGATGCTGGATGATCTCATACCTCTAGTGGAGGCGCACCGGATCGCCGATGAGGTTGAAGCCTCAATCCTCACCGTGTTTCCGAATGCGGATGTCCTCATCCACGAGGATCCCACCACGGAAACCCCGCCGCCGCCATTACCAGGATGAACCAGCCGGTTCGTCAGGCGCAACCCAATCAATACAGATCATTAATCCCCATTCGCCTGAAAGCGTAATCGCGCCCGGATCAACGCGCCGCCAAGCGCGCCACGGTCGATTGCCAACTGTCCGTAATAGACTTCTTCGACCAAATCCCGCACCACCGCCAAGCCAATGCCATGACCGGCGACCGTCGGATCGGCCCTTTGCCCCCGGTTGAGCAGCAACGGCGCTTGCTCAGCCGGGATACCCGGCCCGTCATCTTCGACTTCGACGACCAGTTCCGCCCGCCCGTCATGCTCGGCGGAGTGGGCACGGACGACCACTTGACGTTGCGCCCATTTACAGGCGTTGTCCGCCAGGTTGCCTAAAATTTCCAGCAGATCGCCCTCGTCACCGTGGAATATGGTGCGGTTCTCCATGACACAGGAGAAATCCAGATGACGTTCCGCGTAAACCTTGGCCAGTGAGTCGAGAATCCGGCGAGTCAGGGGCGCAACTGGCAAAGGGGCGCTGAGCGCAATGCGCCCGGAAGCAGCGGCCCGCTGCAATTGGTAATCCACAGTGCGATTCATTCGCTCCAACTGCTCGCCCAGTACCTGTCGCAGTTCCTCGGGAGAAACGCTGTTATCCAATGCGCCGCGCAATACCGCTAACGGTGTTTTCAGGCTATGCGCCAGATCGCCCAGGGCATTGCGATAGCGATCCAACAGAGTGCGACCCTGATGCACCAGGGTGTTCAGATTGATCGTGAGCGGGCGCAATTCGTCGGGATAATCACTGCTTAATTCGATACGCTGGCCGGTTTCAATTTCGGTGACCTCGGTCGCCACGCGCCGCAGCGGTTTCAGACTCCAGCGTAGAATCAGACCCTGCACCGTGAGCAGCACCGCGGTCGCCGCCAGCAACCAACCCCATAGACTACGTCGGAAACTCCAGAGCTGGTCAAGAAAATTCCACTGAGTTTCAGCGACGCGGAAGGTATAAAGCCGGTATTGATTCGGGGCTATTTCCCAACTGACGGTGAAGGCCAGCAGGAACAGCGGAGGGCCATCCGATGCCTCCAATGGTGCAAACTGGGTGTCGCCGGGATTGCGGATTGCCGGGAAAAACGGCAGCGCCATGCCCAGCAGCGAGGGCGAACGCCAGACCAGATTGCCTTTGGCGTCCATGACATCCGCGTACAGGCCGGAATCCGGAGTTGAGAAGCGGGCTTCCGGCAATGCCTGCGGCAAGGTCAGGCGGTCAAAAGCGTCCATGTCGACCGCGCCAAGTAACATGTAAACCTGCGCTTGTAGGCGGTCCTGGACGGCGGCCAGGGCGCTCTCCTGAAACGCCTGGTCAAGAGTCAGACCGGTCAATCCCAAAAAGGCGGCCAGCACCACGCTGGCGGCAATCAGCAAGCGACTGCTGAGGGAATGCATCAGCACTCAGCCGGCGGTGCGTTCCAGACGGAATCGGTAACCGCGTCCCCGCAAGGTTTCAATAGGATTGAGTGTGCGATCCGGGTCGAGTTTGCGGCGTAATCGGCCCACCAGCACTTCCAGCACGTTGCTGTCACGGTCCTCATCTTCCTGATAGAGATGCTCGGTCAGTTCAGTTTTGGAAATCACTGTACCCGCGTGAAGCATGAGGTATTCCAGCAATTTGTATTCATAGGCAGTCACTTCCACCGGTTGGGTATTCAAGGCGACCTGCTGAGCGCCGGTGTCCAGGGCAACGGGTCCGCAATACAACACCGCCTGGGTCCAGCCGCCAGTGCGGCGAATCAGCGCCCGCAACCGCGCTAACAATTCCTCGGCGTGAAAAGGTTTAACCAGATAATCGTCAGCGCCCGCTTCCAGTCCCTCGACCTTGTCTTGCCAGCGTCCGCGGGCGGTCAGAATCAGGATCGGGAATTTGCGCCCTTCCGAACGCCAGCGACGGATCACTTCAATGCCAGACATCTCGGGAAGTCCCAGGTCGACAATCGCTGCATCCAGCGGGTATTCCTGACCTACGTAGAGTCCGGTTCGACCATCGGCGGCAGCGTCCACCGCGTAACCCTGTTCGTGTAATTGGGCGGTGACCCGTTCCAGCAAGGGGGCTTCGTCTTCAATAACCAGAATGCGCATGTTGTCTCTCAATCGCTGTTTAATCGCGCATGGCGCCGTTGCCGGGATCATAATGGAAGTTGCGAACCCGACCATCGGGTTGCAGGATGCGGACCCGATAGCCACGCCGTCCATCGCGTTCGGCGCCCTGCACGCCCAATACCCGACCTCCAGTCGCACGGCGGGCGGCGTCAGCCGCTCGATCAGGATCGGCGAACGAGCGGCCCGGTTGACGATCCGTTCTGCTACGGGCAGGTGGGCCATAATCGCCGCTGCGGTACGATCGATAGGATTGCGCCTGGGCATTGCCGGTGACGAGCAAGCCCGCTAGCGCTAAAAGCGCCAAATAACGCAGTAGCATCGATCTGTTGGACATGACATAAAACTTCCAGATGAACTCTTGAACAAGACTAAAGGTAAGCGTTCACCTCCCCCCTTTGAAAAAGGGGGGCCAAAATCCCCCCTCACCCCCCTTTGCCAAAGGGGGGGACTGAACGGTTACGACTAAAGTTTAGCTTGATGAGCGTGAATCAGGACTGAATTATCCAGATAAAATCCTCGATCTTTCGCCGCAAACCTGGGCATGGACGGAGGGAGCGCCGTGGGTATTCAGTAGGGATTCAGCCGGCGCTTCCTAGTCTGGATCGCACTGCACGACACGGGAATGACGCCGTGGATCCGCAATTAATCGGGAGTGAACAAAGATGAACATGAAATGGCAAGCAGGATTATTGGCGATTTTAATCCTGTTGGGTCCGACTGTGGTTTGGGCGCAACGGTTCAACATGCGTGATGTCGAGGTAGAAGTGGTCAACGAAAGAGGGCGACCGTTTCCACAATATCCGCTACGGCGCGGTAACCACGGAATGGTTTATAAGGCGCATCTGGAAGCAGTGCGTGGCAGCAATTATTCGATCCAGATTCGCAATCGCAGCAATCAGCGGATTGGCGTGGTGATCGCCGTGGATGGGCGCAATATCATTTCCGGCGAGCGCTCCAGTCTTCGTTCGGACGAACGAATGTATGTGCTTGGACCCTATCAGCAGGAAACTTATGAAGGTTGGCGAACCGGTAAAAATCGGGTCAATCGTTTCTATTTCACCGATGCTGGCGACTCCTACGCGGGTGCCTGGGGCGATTATTCAGCGATGGGGGTTATTGCAGTGGCGGCTTTTCGAGAAGTTGCGTATGAACCGGCGCAGCCACAGCCCTGGTCCGAAGGCCGGCGGAATGAACGCCGCGCAGGCGAATCCAGTCGGCAAGGCGCGCCTCCGGCGGCGGCAGATGCGCCGCGCACCCTGCGGGCAGCGCCTGGCACTGGCTATGGTGAAAAAGAGTGGTCTCCATCGCGGCGTGTGGAATTTGAAGCCGAGCGGCGACCCTTTGCGCAATTTTTCCTGAAGTACGCTTGGCGCGATACGCTGTGCCAAGAACGAGTCATTGATTGCGATCGCAGCCAGCGGCATCATCCGCGCAACCGATTCTGGGATGAAGAGGATCGCTATGCGCCGCATCCGCCACGTTATGATCGTTACGATGATTTGCGGTAGCTTGTAGAGAGGCTTTTAACTGCCGAGGGTTGAATTCCCCGCAGCTCGCTGCGGGGTTGGCTTTTTTACGCACTGCCTTAAGCCCGATCAAACGGAAACGCTAACACCTCGGCCAGCATCTCTTTCCCCGCCGCCAGCATGACCAATCGGTCAAAGCCCAGCGCTACCCCGGCACAGTCGGGCAATCCATCCGCCAGCGCCATCAGCAGGTTTTCATCAATCGGCATCACTGGCAAACCTTGCGCCTGCCGCGCCGCATTCTCCGCGGTAAACCGGCGGCGTTGTTCAACCGCATCCCCCAGTTCGTGGAAACCGTTTGCCAGTTCGATACCGTTCAAATACAACTCAAAACGTTCGCCAACCAGTGGATTGTCCGGTTGCAACCGGGCCAACGCCGCTTGCGAAGCGGGATAGTCGTAAACGAAGCATAGTCGCCCCTGACCAAGATGGGGTTCAACGCAGTGCGTAAGCAGCAGGTCCAGCCAGGGATCGACATCTTCCTTCGGCATCCCCGGCGGGATAGAAATGCGCCTTTTTTTCGCAGCGGTTGCCAGTTGCGCAACCGTTGCCTGATGCGGATTCAGGCCAAGCAGTCGTTCAAACATGTCCTGATAGCTCAGCCATTCCGGTTCCGCTAACGGTAACCGATCTGCCAGCAATTCTGTTACCAGCTCAGTAACCTCTTGCATTAACTGATGATAATCAAAACCGACCCGGTACCACTCCAGCAGGGTGAATTCGGGATTATGACGGCGCCCGGCTTCGCCATCGCGAAATGCTCGGGCGATTTGGTAGATACAACCACTGCCTGCCGCCAACAGGCGCTTCATGGGAAATTCCGGGGAAGTATGCAGGTACAGCGTTTGGGCGTGGCGCGGCCCTGGTCCTGAATACGCGGTGACGAAACTGGTCAGATGCGGGTCGGTAGTTGCCGCCGCTGACAGCATCGGTGTTTCCACCTCCAGCACCTCCCGCGCTGCAAAGAACGCACGGATTTGCGCCAGTAATTCAGCCCGCAGTCGCAGTATGCCTGACGCCGGATGCTTGTAGCCTGACATTACGCCGGCTGCAATTGCACTACGGTTTCCGCCGTCATGCAAACCCGGTTACGACCACCATTTTTAGCTTCATACAACGCCGTGTCAGCGCGCTGCATGAGATCCAGCAGCGTTTCCTGCGGCTGGCGAATCGCAATGCCAATGCTCACAGTGATCACGCGCCCGGTCATCGGCGCCTCAAAACGAATAGCCGCGACCTGCGTCCGCAATCGTTCGGCAAAAACAGTGGCCTGAGCCACCGCATCGCCCACTACAAAGATGGCGAACTCTTCTCCGCCCAGCCGCATTGGAATATCGCTGCCTCGAATGGAACTCAGAATTTCCGCAGCGACCCGCCGTAGTACAACATCCCCTTGATTATGCCCGTAGGTGTCATTCACGCTTTTGAAGTGATCAATATCCAGCATCAGCACCGCCACCCGATTGCCAGGATTGCGATCTTGAATGTCGCAGAGCCGCTGAACAACCTCCTGCATATAGATGCGCGTGAACAGGCCAGTCAGGGGATCGCGGATCGAACGCTCGTAAATTCGTTGCCGCTCCATGTCGAGTTGGCGATAAATGACCTCCCGCCCCACCGCAACTTGCAATGGCACACTCATCTGCTCAATGACCTGGCGCAACTCATCATTAGAGGTCGCCGGTTCGGCCAGATGAATAATCGCCACCGCATGCGCCGTTCCTTGGGCGGGCGAAAACAAGGGCAACATCAAAGCCAAAGCATCATCGCTGTCGCCGGCCAGCATGAACTCGGTCGCACCGGTTACATGCAATTCGCTCCATTGCTTGTGATCCAGATCGAGAATGCGAGCGACGACGGCGGGCGGCTCGGTTTCGACGCCACGGTAGCGACTCTCGGGCGAAAGATACAGAACTTTCTGTTCATCCAGCCGAGCGTAAAACTCCAGTGAAGTCGCGGGCAAGATTCGCCGAGTGATCGCCAACAGACTGTTAGCAATGTCATGAAAATCCCGGTAGATCAACATGGTCTGTATGATATCGCGCAGCGTCTGGTTCAATTGGGACAAACGCCGGATGTCGGTGTCGCCGTAGGCAATCAGGTAAAGTCCGCAATCCAGGGTTTTCAGCTTGTTGATCATGAAGCTGACCAGCTTCTCGGGAATGATCGAACCATGCTGTGGGGCGATGATGCGAATCGGACAACGCTCAATGGCTTGCAGCGCGTAACCGAGAATATCCCGACTCGGCATGTAGTGTTCGTGAAACGGGCGCATAGCCTCGAAATACGCTTCGCCTTGCGCTACCAGGGAAAACTCCGGTGTTAACCCACCAAAGATATCGCTGGAAAACAAGACCCGAGATACTGGGTCAAACGTGCAGATCGCGCCAGGAAAGTGTGCGTAGGGAGTAAATACAAACTCCAGCGTGCGGTCTTCCAGCGGCAATTTCCAGGCATGTTCCTCCACCAACCAGAACGGCATTCGCAACCCATAATGCTTGATCAGCATCTGAGTTCGCCAATGCGTAATCAGTACGGCATCGTCCCGACCCACGATTTGATCGATTAACGGCAATGCACCGGTGATGTCCGGATCCTGATGGTGGCAGATAAAATAGCGGATCTGGGAAAACGGGATGATCTCTTCGATCTTGCGCAGGGTATGGCGGAAAGTCAGCACCGAACCGGGATCCAGCAACACCGATTGATTTCCCTGCTCAATCAGATACACATGACATTGAAAAGTATCTTTTTCCTGATGATGTCCAACCCACCAGATCCGATCGGCGACCTGGATCGCATGGCGAATGTCAGCATGTTCAAGATCGTCAATCGTGCAGGTGGCAGTCATCGCCATATTCTCCACACAAGGCCCAGCCGATTCAGGAGGGCTAAAGTCGGGTATTTTTGCAAGCAGCGCAGCTTTTAAGAAACCCGCTTTGCTGTTTTCAATCGAATTAACGGGTTAATTATGTACGGCCTGCCCGTAAAAACCCACTTTCGCAACTATTCTTTGACCCGGGACACATATTCGCCCGTTCGGGTGTCTACTTTGATGACCTCGCCACTCTGGACAAACAACGGCACGCGGACCACCGCGCCGGTTTCCAGGGTCGCTGGTTTGCCACCACCGCCCGAGGTGTCGCCGCGCAGACCCGGATCGGTCTCGATAATGGTCATGATGACGAAATTCGGAGCCGCGACGCTCAAAGGGACGCCGTTCCACAGGGTAACCTGGCAAATTGCTTCTTCCTTCAGCCATTTTGCGGCATCGCTCACCGCTGCTGCGTCAGCGGTGACTTGTTCAAAACTCTGCGGGTCCATGAAATGCCAGTATTCGCCGTCGTTGTAGAGATATTGCAGTTCAACATCGACGACATCGGCGCCTTCCACGGTGTCGCCGGATTTAAAGGTGCGCTCGATGACCCGACCGGTTTTCAGGTTGCGCACCTTGACTCGGTTGAACGCTTGGCCCTTACCGGGCTTGACGAATTCATTCTCGACGACGGTATAAGGATCGCCATCCAGCATGATCTTCAGCCCACCCTTGAATTCATTAGTACTATACGTTGCCATGCAAAATTCGCCTTCTGTTAGAGTGATTGAGCAATAAAGCATATATGATAACTGCAAAGCCGTTGTCCCGTCAGGCTTCGTGCTGGCAGCGGGAATTCGCCCGCGCTATCCGCGATCCCAACGAGTTACTGCGAGAGCTTGACCTCAATCCCGCCTTATTGCCCGCAGCGCAAGCCGCGGCGGTAAAATTTCCGCTGCGGGCGCCACGAGGTTTCGTGGCGCGGATGCGTCGGGGCGATCCAGACGATCCGTTGTTAAGGCAAGTGTTGCCGCTGGCGGAGGAACTGGCGCCCGCGCCCGGCTTCGTCGCTGATCCGTTAGACGAACAGGCCACGCAAGCCGCGCCAGGGGTTCTGCATAAATACCCCGGTCGCGCGCTGTTGATCGCCACGGGCGTTTGCGCGGTGCACTGCCGTTATTGCTTCCGCCGGGCGTTTTCCTACACCGAGGCTCGAGCCGGAGCGAATCAGTGGCGATCAGCGTTGTCCTATTTGGCCAGTGACGCCAGCATTCGTGAAGTCATCCTCAGCGGCGGCGATCCACTGGCGTTGTCCAACCGTCGGTTGAGCGTCTTGCTGGCGGCGCTGGAGCAGATCCCGCATCTGGAGCGGTTGCGGATTCACAGCCGGTTGCCGATTGTTTTACCCGAGCGCATCGACGACGGGTTGGCCGCAATGCTAACCGACACTCGGTTGCGCCCGGTTTTGGTGATCCATGCCAATCACCCGCATGAAATCGACGAAACCGTGGTCAAGGCGCTAGAATGTTTGGCGACGGCAGGCGTGACATTGCTGAATCAGTCAGTGCTGCTGCGCAGCGTTAATGACGATGCAGCAACCTTGGCGGCATTAAGCGAGGCGTTGTTTGCCGCCCGAGTACTGCCCTATTATTTGCACTTGCTTGACCATGTGCAGGGTGCGGCGCATTTTGCTGTGAAGGAAAACGTAGCATTAGCTATTATGAACACATTACGTCAGCGGTTGCCAGGCTACCTGGCGCCTCGGCTGGTGCGAGAACAACCAGGGCAATTGGCCAAAACCTTGGTGGAATCATGCCGCTGATGAAGTCTTGCTTCCCGTTTGGATTCTGGCCCCCAGCAGAGGTTGGAGCGCGTGTCTGAGCCTTCTGTCATTAACCTGTTGATCGTGGATCGCTCCCGATCTGATATTGACCATATCGTCAAAACCCTTCGTGGCGATGATTATCAACTCGAATTGACCGAGACCGACCAGGCGGAAGAAGCCCGGAGCACGATCGATTATCAACCCCTGGATATCATTCTTCTGCGACTGGCCGACGAATTGCCCACCATTGCCGAGATGCGGTTGATGGTAGCTGAAGCGCAGCAGGACATTCCCCTCGTGGTTGTAGTGGATGACGAACATCGCCAGGAACTTCGACCGTCTCGTCTGCTGGAGGAAGGCGCCGACAATTATTTTTACCTGGATGACGCCGATCATCTGGTCGCGGTCATTCGCAAGGAGTTACGCCATCTCCAGGATCGCAAGCGCGAGAAATCATTTGAGGTGCGCTTCAAAGAAGGGGAAATCCGCAGTCAGGCGTTGCTGGAAAACATTCAGGAAGCCATTGCCTATATTCATGAGGGCGTTCACGCCTACGCCAACGCCGCCTACCTGCGCCTGTTCAGCTATGAGCGCAAGGAAGATCTGGCGAATATTCAACTGGTCCACATGGTCCCACCGGGCTACCGGGATGCGCTGAAAAGCGTACTGCGCCGTAGTATCCGCTCTGGCAAAGCGATTGAACCCGTGGAGCTGGTCGGAGTAAGAAGTAACGGCCAAACCTTTCCCATTCTGTTGGAGTGCGCTCCAACTCGAATGAATGACGAACCCTGCACCCAGATTCTCGTCCGCGATGCGACTCCAGAGAAAAGTCCTTACAATCAGCAACTAGAGGAAATGCTCAAGTTTGACGAAGTGACCGGTCTCTACAGCCGGCGATTTTTCCTGGAATCGGTGGAAATTGAGCATGAAGGCTCTGTGTTGTACGTGCTGTTCACCGATTGCTCCACGATTCGTCATTCGATGGGCTTTGAAGCCACCAGCCAATTCATGCGCGACGCGGCGGGCTTGATCAAACGCATGCTGGATCCGGATGATATGGCGGCCTATTTCGCCAGTGAAGTCATTGCGATCTATGCGCCCACCCGCTCATCGACCGATCCCTTGATGCTGGCTGAGCATATCCGCGCCACGATTGCTTCTCATAACTTCAAAATCAGTGGCAAGTTATTTACCACGACTTGCTGCGTGGGCATTTACGATGCCCGCGAAAGTCATGAAACCGCATTGCAGATTCTGTCCCATGCCGATCGAGCCTGCGAGACCGCGCGGCAGAAAGGCGGTAATCAGGTTGACGTTTATACGCCGCCCAAAGATGAAAGTATCTCGGAGCGAGATGGCGGCGCGATCAGCGAGCAAGATGAAGCAACAATTCACCTGATTCGCGATGCGTTGACCAAGGGTCGTTTCAGTTTGAACTATCAACCGATTGTCAGCTTTGAAAGCGCGGAGGAAGCGCGCTATAAAGTCTATCTGCGGATTGCAGATGACGCAGGTGATCGCCAATCGATGGATAAACTGGGCAATGTGGCAGTGCGGTATGGCATGATGAGCACCCTGGATAAATGGACCATCATCCGGGGGATGGCGGCATTGATTGAAATCCAGAAGAAAGGTGATACCCCTCCCATTCTTTTTGTTCGACTATCTCGTAATTCATTGGCCGACAAAGATTTCTTTGACTGGTTAGTCAAGCGTTTCAAGGAAAGCCGGCTGACGCCGCAATTCCTGGTGTTTGAAATTAAGGAAGATGACGCTGAGGAGGGCTTTGAGGAAACCCGGTTGTTGCAAGTGCGCCTGCGGGAGTTGGGCTGTGGCCTTGCGCTGTCCCATTTTGGCGGTAAGTCGCATTCCGAGCGGCTGCTTACGGGACTAACGCCGGACTATATCAAGCTGGATGGCAGCCTGATTGAGCGGTTGGCTAAGGCCAAGGATGAAAACAGCCGGCAGGCGATGGCGCAACTCGCCCAGCGCGCCCACGAAATCAACACCCGGGTCGTGGCCGCCGGGGTTATGACTGCGCCACAGATGGCCAGCATCTGGCAATTCGGCGTCACGTTAGTACAAGGTAATATGGTGGCGGAAGCCAGCGAGCATCTGGACTTTGATTTTCGTCAGTATGCGGGGTGAGTCGTGAGTAGCGAATGGGGCTTTCGCTACTCCTTGCCTCCCTATCCTCTCTGGCGCAGCGCGGCGATCCGCTCTTCCAGCGGCGGATGGGTCATCAGCAACTTGCGCAGACCCTCGCTCAACCCACCGTTGATGCCAAACGCCGCCATTTGCGAGGGCAATTGCGAAGGCTCATGCAGCTGTCGTAACCGCTCCAGTGCGGCGATCATTTTGCCGCGACTGGCCAGCCGCGCGCCGCCGGCGTCAGCATGAAACTCGCGTTGGCGGCTGAACCACATGACAACCAGCGACGCTAGGAAGCCGAATACGATTTCCATGATAAAGCTGGTGATGTAGTAGCCGATGCCGGGGCCGCGATACTCCCCGCCCCGCGAGAGCGCCTGATCCACCAGATAACCCACCACTCGCGACAGGGCGATCACAAAGGTGTTCAGCACACCTTGAATCAAGGTTAGCGTCACCATGTCGCCATTAGCGACGTGACTGACCTCATGGCCCAGCACTGCCTCGACTTCCTCGGCGCTCATCTGTTCCATCAGACCGGTGCTCACAGCGACCAGGGCATGGTTGCGGCTGGCGCCGGTAGCGAAGGCATTCGGTTCTGGCGAATGATAAAGAGCGACTTCCGGCATCCCGATTCCGGCATTCTGAGCCTGGTAACGAACGGTTTCCACCAGCCACAACTCGGTCTGGGTGCGGGGTTGCTCGATAACTTGAGCGCCGACCGACATTTTCGCGATCCATTTCGACATGAGCAGCGAAATCAGGGAGCCGCCCATACCGAAAATAGCCGAGAAGATCAACAGACCGGTGAGATTGAGGCCGGTTCCAACCAGAAAGCGATCAACTCCAAGTAAACGAGTGATGACGCCGAGCAGAATGATCACGGCCAGATTGGTGACAACAAACAGAAAAATACGCTTCATGATGGCGCTCCGCGAGGATGATGTTGAAGACTCTATAGGCGCTTGGGGGGGAATTTCAAGAAATGGCTATTGACTTCCCTTTTCCTCTGCGAGGTCAGAGGTGAGAGGATCTGATCAACATAGCGTCGCCATAGCTGAAGAACCGGTAACGCTGTTCAACGGCGTGGCGATAAGCGTTAAGAATTTGCGCATGGCCAGCGAAAGCCGCAACCAGCATCAGTAGAGTGGATTCCGGTAGATGAAAATTGGTAATCAGCGCATCCACGTTGCGAAAGCGATAACCGGGGTAAATGAAAATCCGGGTTTCGCCGCTCCACGGTTGAAGAATATTATTCTCGCCGGTAGCGGTTTCCAACGCCCGTACGACAGTAGTGCCGACTGCGACGATCCGCCCGCCACGCGCCTGGGTCGCCTGAATCTGCTGGCAAACCGCCGCGCTGACATCAATCCATTCGGCATGCATCTTATGCCCTTCAATACGCTCTGCCCGCAGCGGTTGAAACGTGCCCGCGCCGACATGCAGGGTAATAAAAGTGGATTCGATTCCCCGTTCGGTGAGCCGATCAAACAAGTTCTGATCAAAGTGTAAACCGGCGGTGGGCGCGGCCACAGCGCCGGGTTGACGAGCATAGATAGTCTGATAACGCTCCCAGTCTGCTCTAGTCGGTTCGCGGGTGATATAAGGCGGCAGGGGAATGCGGCCATGCTGTTCGAGCAACGTCAGTAGTGGTTGATTCCCGTCCAGGCGAATTTCGAACAAATCATCGTGACGACCGAGGACAGTGGCGGTAAATCCAGCGTCGAATTGCAATTTTCCACCGGATTTTGGCGCTTTACTGACCCGAAGTTGGACCAACGCCCGTCGTTCATCCAGCAACCGCTCCACCAGCAATTCGAACCGGCCACCGCTGGCCTTGTGTCCAAACAATCGGGCTGGAATCACCCGGGTGTCATTGAAGACCAGCAGATCGCCTGGCCGCAGCAGTTCGGGCAGATCGCGAAACCAGCAGTCGTCAAGTTGACCGGTCGCGCTGTCCAGCGCCAGCAATCGGCTATCGCTACGTTGCAGCGGCGGATACTGGGCAATCAGTTCTGACGGCAGATCAAAATGGAAATCCTGCCGCCTTAGCGAGTGAACCGGCGATCCGATGGGCTTTTTTACTGCAACCGGGGTCACCGTGGAACCCTGATCACTGTCTAAACTCTGATTGATCATTCCGTTGCCATCATGTGGATATTGAAATGCATAAGACCTTTTTGATTATCACCGCACTGTACGCCGCCAGTAGCTTGGCTGCCGAAAATCAAAGCTCCGAACCGGCTGCGCCCGCGCTGAGCGTGGCTCCGATGGCCCTCAAACAACCCGATCTGACCAAACTGCAAGCCGCGGTTAATGGCGAACAACCGGATAGTGTTGCTCCAACAGCTATCCCTGGTTTGTTCGAGGTCATTCTGGGCGGCCAGGTCTTCTATCTGAGCGCGGATGGCCGTTTTGTCTTGCAGGGTGATCTGCTGGAGCTGGACTCCCGCGCCAATTTGACCGATCGCCGGCGTGGCGAATTGCGAAGCAAGGCGATCGAGACCATCAATGAAAAGGACATGGTGGTATTCGCGCCAGAGGCGGCAGTCCAGCATACAGTGACGGTGTTTACTGATATTGACTGCGGTTATTGTCGCAAGATGCACAGTCAGATAGCTGCTTACAATAAGGAAGGCATCAAGATACGCTATCTGATGTTTCCGCGCGAGGGAATTAACTCCGATTCATTCAATAAGGCGGTGGCGGTTTGGTGCGCCGACAATCGACAGGAAGCGATGACCAAAGCCAAACGTGGCGAAGAGATCGAGCGCAAAACCTGCGACAATCCAATCCAGGCGCAATTTGAACTGGGCCAGAAACTGGGTGTGCGCGGGACGCCGAGCATGATCCTGGAAGATGGCGAACTGATTCCCGGGTACGTGCCGCCGACCCAATTAGCGCAGCTTCTGGCAAAAGGTAACAATTGAGAATTCATGTTCTACAACCCTTTGGAACCGTTCCAGAAAATTCCCTCTCCCGGTGGGACAGGGCCTGCAATTAGCGCCGCCTGCTATGCTGTTATCCCCTCCTCGACCTTGCCTCCCGGATCTGCGCCATGCGTTTTTTCAACGCTAGAGTCCGGTTCGACCTGAGCGTCATTACTGCCTGTCGCCTCTACAGCGTTGAAACCTTGATGAAATTATCGGGTTGATCGATCAGAAAAATACTTTTTTCTCCACACCCCGCGCCAGACCGGCAAGACTTCCTGTCGGCTGGCGCTGCGGGACTTGCTGAATCAGGGTGGACGCTACCAGGCTGTTTACGCCAATCTGGAAACTGTCGAGGTAGCCTGCGAAGATATCGCGATGGCCATGTCGGGCATTGTGCAACCACTGTTGTTGGCACGTCCTGCTGTTTCATGGGTTTCGGCAAATATGAGTTTGCCTATTCCTACTCATTTTTTACCCAATTCTATTCTATGACATTACAGCTATTGATCTTATTATGAATAAGCTATTAATTATATTTTTAATAGTTAAAAAGTGATCATGTGAAAAATATTTCAAATAAAAATTAAACTACGAAACCGTATTCGCGATTAAGTAGAGATGGGCATAATGTTTGTAGCTTTAGGCAAGCTATTTCTCTCCAAAAATTTATCATGAAGACCCATCTCAACAGGTAAGCCGCCTAC